>QGUX01000015.1 GCA_003242275.1 Pseudomonadota bacterium
CAGGCGCAGGTTCACCGAATCGCGGCGTGCGGCCGAGTGCTCGCGGTAGCCGTCGGTCCGGAAACGCGAGGCCGACAGGTTGTAGTCCAGCGGGCCGACGCTGCCCAGCGTCTGTGCACCCAGCGTCATCGTGTCGTAGCTGCCGAAGGTGGCACGCACGCGCGCGGAAGGATCATCGGTGCCGGCCGCGCTCCAGATCTGCACCACGCCGCCGGAGGAATTGCCGTACAGCGCCGAGAACGGGCCGCGCATCACCTGCAGGCGGTCCGCGCCCATCACCGAGAAGTGCGAGAGCTGGCCCTGGCCGTCGGGCATCGAGGCCGGGATGCCGTCCGCGTACAGCCTGAGCCCGCGCACGCCGAAGGTGGCGCGCGAGCCGAAGCCGCGGATGGAAAGCTGCGTGTCCTGGGCGTAGTTCCTGCGGTCGAGCGCGGTGACGCCGGGCACGCCGGTGAGCAGTTCGCTGACTTCCACCTGGCGGCCGTTGGCGTCGGGATCGACGGCGATGGTGTTCACCGAGGCCGGCACGTCGAGGTCGGGCACGCTGCGCAGGCGCGTGGCGCTGACCACGATGGGTTCGAGGATTTCCGCGCCGGACGCGCCGGACTCCTGGGCTGCCAGTGCCGGTGCGGCCAGGCCCAGGCCGGCGGCGGCGAGGAGGAACGAAGTACTGGTTGGCTTCATGCTGTTCTGCTCGGAGCGTCCATGACTGGATGAGGGGGCAGGCAGTTTAGCCCGTGGCCGGCCCTGGAAGGGGCTGCATCAGGAAGCTTCAGGCAGGCCGGCGGCATCGGGCCGGCGAAAAGCGAAAGGTCCGGCCCCGCAGCGGGCGGGGCCGGGCCCCGTGCTTCACGCCAGCGTGTGATAGACGTTCTGCACGTCCTCGTCCTGCTCGAGCTTGTCGAGCAGGGTCATCACTTCGTTGGCCTCGGCCTCGCCCAGCGTGACGGCGGTGGAGGGGATGTACTCGTGCGTGGCCGACAGCGGGGTCAGGCCCCGTTCCTCCAGCGCCTTCTGGACCTGCCCGAAATTCTCGAATTCGCAGCGCACGATGAGCTGCGGCTCGCCCTTCTCGCCGGTGCCTTCGCCCATTTCCTCCAGGCCGTGGTCGATCAGGTACAGCTCCAGGTCGTCCTGGTCGATGCCGGTGGGCTCGAGGCGGAACACGCCCATCTTGCGGAACATGAAGGCCACGCTGCCGCTGTTGCCGAGGTTGCCGCCGTGCTTGCTGAAGATGCTGCGCACGTTGGCCACGGTGCGCGTGGGATTGTCGGTGGCCGCTTCCACCAGCACCGCCACGCCGTGCGGCGCGTAGCCCTCGTAGATGATCTCGGAGTAATTGGTGGCGTCGCGCCCGCTGGCGCGCTTGATGGCCGCCTCCACCTTGTCCTTGGGCATGTTGACGGCCTTGGCGTTCTGGATGACGCGGCGCAGCGCGGGGTTGTTCGATGGGTCGGGGCCGCCGTTCTTCACGGCAATGGTGATGTCCTTGCCGATCTTGGTGAACTGCTTGGCCATGCGGTTCCACCGCGCGAACATCGTGTGCTTCCGCGTCTCGAATATGCGACCCATAGACCTCGAAAATCCCCGTCTGTCTGGCTGAAAAACTTGCCTTGGGCATGCTCTGCCCAGGTCATTTAACCCCGTGATTGCAAGTTTGCCCTATTGCTGGCATCGACGGGGCGATTCGGACATCATTGCGCGCCGGCCCCTCCCCGGGGTGGCCCACCAACAATCGCCGACAGAAAACAGGAAATCACCAATGCCCCTGAGTGATATCGAGATTGCACGCCAGGCCAAGATGCAGCCCATCGAGAACGTGGCCGCCAAAATCGGGATCAGCAAGGACCAGCTCCTCCAGTACGGACCCTACAAGGCCAAGCTGTCGCTCGAGGCGGTCAGGGAGATCGGCAAGCGCAAGCCCGGCAAGCTGGTGCTGGTGACGGCGATCAACCCCACCCCGGCGGGCGAGGGCAAGACCACCACCACCGTGGGCCTGGGCGATGGTCTCAACGCCATCGGCAAGAAGGCCGTGATCTGCCTGCGCGAGCCCTCGCTCGGCCCCTGCTTCGGCATGAAGGGCGGTGCGGCCGGCGGCGGCTACGCGCAGATCGTGCCGATGGAAGACATCAACCTGCACTTCACCGGTGACTTCCACGCCATCGCCGCGGCCAACAACCTGCTGGCCGCCATGGTCGACAACCACATCTACTGGGGCAACGAGCTCGGCATCGACACCCGCCGCGTCACCTGGCGCCGCGTGGTCGACATGAACGACCGCGCCCTGCGCCAGATCACCAACTCGCTGGGCGGCCCGGGCAATGGCTTCCCGCGCGAGGACGGCTTCGACATCGTGGTGGCCTCCGAGGTGATGGCCATCTTCTGCCTGGCCACGGACCTGGATGACCTGGCCCGCCGCCTGGGCAACATCATCGTGGCCCGCACCCGTGACAAGAAGCCCATCTACGCGCGCGACCTGTGCGCCGACGGCGCCATGACCGTGCTGCTGCGCGACGCGCTGTCGCCGAACCTGGTGCAGACGCTGGAGGGCAACCCGGCCTTCGTGCACGGCGGCCCGTTCGCCAACATCGCCCACGGCTGCAACTCGGTGATGGCCACCCAGACCGCGCTGCGCCTGGCCGAGTACACCGTGACCGAGGCCGGCTTCGGCGCCGACCTGGGCGCGGAGAAATTCCTCGACATCAAGTGCCGCAAGGCGGGCCTGAAGCCCGACGCGGCGGTCATCGTGGCCACCGTGCGCGCGCTGAAGATGCACGGCGGCGTGGCCAAGGAAGACCTCGGCAAGGAGAACCTCGAGGCGCTGCAGAAGGGCTTCGCCAACCTCGAGCGCCACCTGCAGAACGTGGCCAAGTTCGGCATCCCGACCGTGGTCGCGATCAATGCCTTCAACACCGACACGCCGGCAGAGCACGAGCTGATCAAGAAGCTGTGCGAGGGCGTGGGTTCCAAGGCCATCCTGTGCACCCACTGGGCCAACGGTTCCAAGGGCACGATCGAGCTGGCCCACGAGGTGGTGCGGCTGACCGAGAGCGGCAAGGCCAGCTACAAGCCGCTGTACCCGGAGGAGATGCCGCTGCTGGAGAAGGTGCGCACCATCGCCAGGGAGATCTACCGCGCCAGCGACATCAGCTACGACAAGAAGGTGGCGGACCTCATCAGGGAGTTCGAGGAGGGCGGCTTCGGCAAGTTCCCGGTGTGCATCGCCAAGACGCAGTACAGCTTCTCCACCGACCCCAACGCCAAGGGCGCGCCCACCGGGCACGTGCTGAACATCCGCGACGTGCGCCTGTCGGCCGGCGCGGAGTTCGTGGTGGTGATCTGCGGCGAGATCATGACCATGCCGGGCCTGCCCAAGGTGCCGGCGGCCAACTCGATCCGCCTCAACGCGCAGGGGCAGATCGAAGGCCTGTTCTGATCCGCATCCCGTCGATGCATGGAAAAAGGGGCCCACGCGGGCCCCTTTTTCTTTCCTGGCCGCACGGCCCCCGTTCATGCGCCCACGTAGTCCGGCTTGCCCAGGTCCAGTCCATTGTGGCGCAGCAGGGCATAGACCATGGTGTAGTGGAAGTACACGTTCGGCGTGCCGAAGTTCAGCAGGTAGTCGAGGCCGACGAAGTTCAGCTCGCGCTGCCGGCCCGGCGGGCCGAGCTTGAGCGAGATGGCGCGGTCCTCCGAGCCTTCGAAGGCCGCGGGCGGCAGCGAGTTGAGGAACTCGATGGTCTTCGCCACGCGGGCCTTCAGTTCTGCGAAGCTGGTCTCGTTGTCCTCGTAGCGCGGCACCTCGTGGCCGGCCAGGCGTGCGCAGGTGCCCTTGGCCATGTCCGTGGCGATCTGCACCTGGCGGGTGAAGTGGTACATGTCGGGCGCGAGCCGCGCCTGCAGGATGGCCGAAGGGTCGATGTTGCGCTCGGTCACCCACTTCTCCGCCTTCTCGAGGATGTTGCCGAGGTTGGTGAGCAGGCGCGTGTACACGCCCACGGATGCGCGGTGCATCGAGATGTTCATGCTGGAAGGATCCCCTTTGTGTTCAAGTGCCGGAACGGCGCGCCAATGATACGGCGGCGCGCCCCGGCCCGGGCGGCTCAGCGCCGCCGCGAGGCGATCCAGTCGTCGATGCGCCGCTCCAGCAGCGGCAGGGGCAGGGCGCCGCCGCCCAGCACCGCGTCGTGGAAGGCACGCAGGTCGAAACGCCCGCCCAGTTCCGTCTCGGCGCGCCGGCGCAGCTCCTGGATCTTCATCATGCCGAGCTTGTAACCGGTGGCCTGGCCCGGCCAGATCAGGTAGCGCCGCACCTCCGAGCGCACCGCGGCCTCGGACAGCGGCGTGTTCCCGACGAAGTAGTCCACCGCCTGCTGTTCGGTCCAGCCCATGGCGTGCAGCCCGGTGTCCACCACCAGGCGCACGGCGCGGAACAGCTCCATGGTGAGGCGGCCGAAGTCCGAGTACGGATCCTGGTAGGTGCCGGGCATCTCGCGCGCCAGCGCCTCGGCGTACAGCGCCCAGCCCTCGGTATAGGCGTTGAAGCTGGCCTGGCGGCGGAACTGCGGCAGGCCGGTGAGCTGTTGCGCGATCGCCATCTGCATGTGGTGGCCCGGGATTCCCTCGTGGTAGGCAGTCACTTCCAGCTCAGGGATCGGCAGCGCCTGCATGTCGATCAGGTGCGCGTAGTAGATGCCGGGCCGCGAGCCGTCGGGTGCGGGCGGGTAGTAATGCTGCGCGGCGCCGGCCTGCTCGCGGAAGGGCTCGACCCGCCGCACCACCAGGTCCGCCTTCGGCAGCAGCCCGAAGAATTGCGGCAGCTGGCGGCGGATGTTGTCGATGGCGGCCGTGGCCGCGTCGAGGTAGGCTTGGCGGCCCTCGTCGGTGTTGGGGAAACGGAAGCGCGGATCGGTGTGCAGGAAGCGGAAGAATTCCGCGAGGCTGCCGGTGAAGCCGGTCTTCTCCTTGAGCTGCTCCATCTCCGCGCGGATGCGTGCCACCTCGGCGAGGCCGGTGCGATGCACCTCCTGCGGGCTCAGCGGCAGGGTGGTCATGTTCCGGAGGGCCGCGGCATAGAACGCCAGCCCGTCCGGATGCCGGCTGCCCACGCCGGAGGCATTCACCGGCGCCTCGGGGAGATCCTTCCCGATCCACGCGATCAGCTCCTCGTAGGCCGGCTTCACGTGTGCGAGCAGCGCGTTGCGGGCGGCGGACTGCAGCGCAGGAATGCGGCTGGGCGTGATCGCGCCGCTGGTGACAAGGCCCTCGATTTCGGCCTTGAGGTCGGCCCACAGTGCCGAATCGGGGCCCTCGTCGAAGGGCGCACCGGAGATGACCTTGCGCGCCTGGTCGATCACGGCTTCGTGCGCGAAGCGCGGCGGGCGGATGCCGAGCTTCGCCGAGGCCGTGGCCTGTTCGATGAGCTGGCGCATGAGCCGCGGAAACTGCGCCAGGCGCGACAGGTACGCCTCGAAATCCGCCTCGGTGTCGACGGCGTGGAAGTTGATCATGAAGGTGGGAAGCTGCGACTGCATGCCGTTCATCTGGTCGAACATGTACATGTGCAGCAGCCACGGCCGCATCGCGGCGGCCATCTCGTAGCGGTATTTCCACAGTTCGTAGGACAGCTTCGCCTCGTCGTCGAGCTTCCCGTAGTCGAAGCGCCGCTGCATCTCGCGCACCGAGCGGCGCTGCCAGGCCAGCTGGCGGTCCATGGCCTCGACCGAGACGTCGTCGAGCTGGTCGTTCAGCTCCTTGCGCCCCAGGAAGGTCAGCTGCATCGGCGAGAAGCGCAGTTCCTCCTCGTACTGTGCGTCCAGCCAGGCGTTGAGCCGGTCGCTCTCGGTCATGCCAGGCCGCGCGTCCGGGGGCGTGGTGGTGCAGGCCGCCAGCAGCAACAGGGCGAGGATGGGTGATGCGCGCATGGCTTCCTTCCTTGGCAGGTTCAGTCGCCGCCGGGCGTCTGGCAGGCCTGGCAGGCCACCGACACCGGCGGTGCTCCAGTATCGTCGAGGTTGACGGCGGTGAGCGCGCCGCCCCAGACGCAACCGGTGTCCAGCGCCAGCAGGCCGGGGCGGATCATGAGGCCCAGCGTGGACCAGTGGCCGAAGACCAGCCGGCGTTCCGTCAGGCGGCGGTGACCGTGCTCGAACCAGGGCAGCCACGGCGCGTGGCTGGCATCGGGCGCGCCCTTCAGCTTCAGGTCGATGCGCCCGTCGGCATGGCAGTAGCGCATGCGCGTGAGCACGTTGATGGTGAAGCGTTGCTTCTCGATGGGCGTGGCGGCATCGCTCCAGCGCTCGGGCTTGTTGCCGTACATGTGCGACAGGAAGCCGGGCGGATCATCACGCAGCGCCCGCTCGGCCGCGCGCGCATTGGCCAGCAGGTCCTCGAGCGTCCACTCGGGAATCACGCCGCCGTGGATGAACAGGTCGCCGTGATGCGCGTCGTCGATGGCCAGGGGTTGCAGGATCAGCCAGTCCATCAGCGCTTCGCGGTCGGGCGCCGCCAGCACGTCCTCGAGCGTGTCGCCGGGACGCAGTCCGCGCCCGGCATCGTGGTGCACGGCCAGCAGGTGCAGGTCGTGGTTGCCCAGCACCGTGCGCGCCGCGGCGCCCAGGTGGCGCACGAAGCGCAGCACCTCGAGCGAGGCCGGCCCGCGGTTGACCAGGTCGCCGACGAAGAAGAGCTGGTCCCGGTCGGGCGAGAACTTCAGCCTGGCGAGCAGGGCCAGCAGCGCGTCGTGGCAGCCCTGCACGTCACCGATCGCGTAGCGCGCCAAGGTGCTTGCAGGTCGGTCAGTGCAACAGCCCCGGCACGGCCAGGCGGAAGGGCGCGATGGGGGCGTCGAAGCTCTCGCCATCGTCGGCCACCATCTGGTAGCTGCCCTGCATGGTGCCCACCGGGGTCTCGAGGATGGCGCCGCTGGAATAGCGGAATCCCTCCCCGGGCGCGAGGTGGGGCTGCTCGCCCACCACGCCGTCGCCGCGCACCTCCTGTACCTTGCCGTTGGCGTCGGTGATGATCCAGTGGCGGCGCAGCAGCTTCGCGGCCTCCCTGCCCTCGTTGCGGATGGTGATGGTGTACGAGAACACGTAGCGGCGGTTGTCCGGGTCCGACTGGTCCGGGACGTAGCTGGTCTCGACGCTGACGCGGATGCGCGGCGTCATGCGGTGCGTTCGGCCGCCGGCAGGCGCACGGCGAGCACGTCGCAGGGTGCGGCATGCAGCACCGCGTCCTCGATCAGGTTGATGAGGATGGACAGTCCGTGGCGCTCGTGGCTGCCGATCACGATCAGGTCATGACCGCCGGTGCGCGCGGCGCGCACGATCTCGCCCTTGATCGAGCCGATGGCCACCTCCCACTGCGGCTCCGGATCGAGCTGGCCGGCGAGCTTGGCCATCTGGCTGCGCGCGCGCTCCACCAGCTCGCCCTCGATCTGCACCGCTGGCAGCAGCGAGTCGCTGAGCGGCTCGACCGGCACGTACTCCACCACGTGCAGCAGCTTGAGCGTCGCGCCCGGGAACAGCGAGGCCAGCGCCCGCGCCCGCTGGGCGACGTGGATGCCGTCGGGGGAGAGGTCGACGACCGCCAGGATGTTGCGATAGAGGTCCATGGGCCGAGCCTAATCAGGCAGCCGGCCTTCCGGCAAGTTCGGAGAGTACGGCGAACTGCTGCGGCGACAGCGTTTCGGGCCGTGCACCGGGGTCGATGCCGGCGGCGGCGATGTCCGCCGCATCGACCAGGCCCCGCAGGGCGTTGCGCAAGGTCTTGCGCCGCTGCGAGAACGCCCGCGCCACCACTTCCCCGTAGGCGGGCGGCACGGCGAAGCGGGGTTCGGGCAGCACGGTGAGCCGTGCCACCGAGGACCACACCTTCGGCGGCGGGCGGAACGCCCCGGGTCCCACGTCGAACAGCTTCTCCACCCTGAACCAGGGGAAGAGCATCACGCCCAGCCGCCCGTAGTCGTCGCTGCCCGGGCGGGCGGCGATGCGGTCGACGACCTCCTTCTGCAGCATCACCGTCAGGTCGCGGATGTGCGCGCGGTGCTCCAGCAGGTGGAACAGCAGCGGGGTGGAGACGTTGTACGGCAGGTTGCCCACCACGCGCAGCATGCCGCCGCGCTGCCGCGCCAGCGCGGCGAAGTCGAACTCGAGTGCGTCGCCCTCATGCAGGCGCAGCACATCGGGCCAGCGTTCGCGCAGCGCCGCGGCCAGGTCGCGGTCGATCTCGATGGCGTCGATGGGACAGACGCGCGCCAGCACCAGCCCGGTCAGTGCGCCGGGGCCCGGGCCGATCTCCACCACATGTTCGCCAGGCCGTGGATCGACGGCGTCGATGATCCGCCGCAGCACGCCGGCGTCGTGCAGGAAGTGCTGGCCGAAGCGTTTCCGGGCGCGGATCACGGCCGGGCGGGGGAGGCGAGCTGCGCCGCCAGTTCGAGCGCCGCCTGCAGGCTGCCGTGTTCGGCGCGGCCGGTGCCGGCCAGCTCCAGCGCCGTGCCGTGGTCCACCGAGGTACGCACCAGCGGCAGCCCCAGCGTCACGTTGACCGCGTGGCCGAAGCCGGCGTGCTTGAGCACCGGCAGGCCCTGGTCGTGGAACATGGCCAGCACCACGTCGAGGCCGGCGAGCTGGCGCGGCGTGAACACGGTGTCGGCCGGCCAGGGGCCGCTGGCCTCGATGCCGCGCCGGCGGGCCCGTTCGATGGCCGGCGCGATCACGTCGATTTCCTCGCGGCCCAGGTGACCGGACTCCCCCGCGTGCGGATTGAGGCCGCACACGCCGATGCGCGGCCGCGTGATCTTCCAGCGGGTCATGAGGTCGCGCTGCAGGATGTCGAGCACCTCGTCGAGCAGTTCGCCGGTGATGGCCGCCGGCACGCGCGCCAGCGGCAGGTGGGTGGTGGCCAGCGCCACGCGCAGTCCGCCGGCGGCCAGCAGCATCACGGGCCGCGCGACACCGCAGGCTTCGGCGAGGTACTCGGTGTGGCCGGTGAAGGCGATGCCGGCGTCATTGATGATGCTCTTCTGCACCGGCGCGGTGACGATGGCATCGAAGCGGCCCTCGCGGCAGCCCGCCAGCGCGCGATCCAGCAGCGCAAGCACCCAGCGCGCATTGCGCACGTCGAGGTGCCCCGGCGTCACCGGCGCGGCCAGTGGCACGTGCTCGATGCGGAAGGCGGCGCCTTCGCGCGGCATGGGCCGCCCGAGCGCGCGCGCGCGCGCGGCCATCAGGTCACGGTCGGTGAGGCAGGTGACGTGGAAGGGCGGGGCCTCCCGACCCGCGAGCCCTGCGGCGATGGCGAGGCAGATGTCAGGCCCGATGCCGGCCGGCTCGCCGCAGGTCAGCACCAGGCGCGGCCGCTTGCCTTCCACGTCGGTCAGTTCACGAGGATTTCGACGTAGGACTCGTCGCGCAGCCGCCTCAGCCACAGCTCCAGGTCCTGGTCGGCCTTCATGGTCTGCAGCTGCTCGAAGGCGCGCTGGCGCAGGTTCTCCTCGGTGGCATCCACCTGCCGGCGCCCCAGCACCTGCACGATGTGCCAGCCGAACTGCGTCTGGAAGGGTTCGCTGATCTCGCCGTCGGCGAGCTGGCGCATCACGGCGGCGAACTCCGGCACCATGGAATCCGGCGACTGCCAGTCGAGGTCGCCGCCCTCGACGGCCGAGGCCGGGTCCTCCGACAGGCTCGAGGCGAAGGCCGCGAAGTCCTCGCCGGCCAGCACGCGCTGGCGGATGTCGGCGAGGCGCTGGCGCACGGTGGCGTCATCCTGCAGGGCGTTGGGCGTCAGCAGGATGTGGCGCGCGTGGATCTGTTCCTGCATCTCGTCGCCGGAGGCGCCGCTGCGTACCTCGTTCAGCTTGACGATGTGGTAGCCATTGGCGGCGCGGATGGGCCTGGAGACTTCGCCGGGCCTGAGCGTCGCAATGGTCTCGGCCAGCAGCGTGGGCAGGTCCGGGCCGCGGCGCCAGCCCATCTGGCCGCCTTCCAGCGCGGTCTGGCTGTCCGAGTACTCCACCGCGAGCTGCGAGAAGTCGTCGGTGGCCGCGCGCTCGTACACCTCCTGGGCGCGGCGGGCGGCCCGCTCGAAATCCTCCTGCGTGGGCTCGGTGGGCACCGCGACCAGGATATGCGAGAAGTTGTACTCGGCCTGCTCGTCCGGCAGCTTCTTCAGCCGCTCCATGAACTGCTCCAGTTCGCGCGGGGTGATGCTCACGCGGTTGAGCACCTCGCGGCGGCGCAGGATCTGGCGCGCCAGGTCGCGCCGCATGTTCTCGCGGAACAGGGTGAAGTTGATGCCCTGCTCGGCCAGCGCCTCCGGCAGCTGGGCCAGCGTCAGGCCGTTGGCCTGCGCCAGCTGGGCCAGCTGGCGGTTGACCATCTCGTCGGACACCTCGATGCCGATGCGCTGCGCGCGCTGCCACTGGATCTCGTCCATGATCAGGCGGTCGAGCACGGCCCGCCGCAGCACGTCGGCCGCGGGCGCCGGGGTGTTGTTGCGGGCGAGGTCGGCGATGACCTGCGCCATGCGCTCATCCAGCTCGCTTTGCGTCACCGCGCCGTCATTGACGACGGCGACGATGCGGTCCAGCAGCACGCCCGGCGCCTGGGCAGTGGGGGACGTTGCCGGCGCCGGTGCTGCCAGGGAGGGCGCACCCGAGGGGGTTTCCGTGGGGGAAGGCGCGGCCGCGACCGCCGGTCCTGCCAGCAGCAGGGCGAGGGTTGCCAGGGCGAGTCGCGACATGGGTTTTCCTTGCATGATCAATGGTTAACGGGCCGTAATGCCGCTTCAGCGGCGGCGCCGCGTGGAGTATCCGCGAATGGACCTTTCGAGGAAAGCATCCGCCGCCAGGCCCACGTTGGACAGGCCCTTGAGCTCCAGCTGCAGGTAGAGGCTGCGGTCGCGCTCGCCGGTGCGGCGGCCCACGTAGTCGCGCGCCACGGCGCGCACCGCCCAGCAGCAGCTGCTGTATTCGAAACCGGCGAAGTTCTCGATCACCTTCTTCTCGCGCAGCGAGTACTGCGAGCGGCCGTACAGCCGCCAGCTCTCCGACAGCGGCCAGGCGAAGGAGAACTCGGTCTGCTCCATGCGGCCGCGCTGGTAGCGGTAGCCGAAGTTCACCACGCTGCGCGCCTCGGGCCGGTACTGCAGGCGCACCTCGGCGCGCTCGGTGTCGCTGCGCTGCGGGTCCCACTGCCAGCCGGTGTTCACGTTCCAGTTGCGGAAGGCCGCCAGCTCCACCTCGGCGATCAGGTCGGAGGTATCGCCGGTGTCCGGTGGTTCGTCCGGCAGCAGCACGCGCGGCGTGCGCAGGTAGTAGATCTGGCCCAGCGTGGCGGAGATGTAGCGCTGCCCGGTGCTGCTGCTGTAGAGCTGGGTGGTGACGCCGGCGCTGATCTGGTTGGCGTCGCTCCTCCTGTCCAGGCCCACGTAGCGGTTGTCGCGGAACAGTTCCACCCAGTTGAGGTCCGGTTCGCCGGTGTCGAACACCGGCAGCCCGGACTGGTCCTCGTAGGGCACGTACAGGTACATCAGGCGCGGCTCGAGCGTGATGCGCCGCTGCTGGTGCGCGCCGTTGGTGGTCTCGAACATCAGGCCGGCATCGAGGCTCAACACCGGCAGCGCACGCGAGGGCGAGCGGTCCTCGCCGGGCGCCACGCCGTGCAGGCGGTAGCTGGTCGCGTCCAGTCCCGCGGCCGGCCGGAAGAACCAGCCCGCACCGCCGTAGTCCAGTTCCACGCGCGGTGCGGCGTGCAGGCGCCAGCCGTCCACCACGTCGTCGTGGTGGAAGTTCGCCGCCTCCACGTAGGCGCCGTAGTGCAGCGGCAGCGCGCCGGGCAGCCGGCCGTCGCTGCGCGCATAGATGCGCGGCAGCTCCGTGTACGGACGCTCCTGCTGTGGCAGCGCCGCGTCCAGGGTCTGGAAGTTGCGCCACATGATGCCGAGGTCGAGCCGGTCGTCGCGGTATTCCAGCAGGCCCATGCGCGACAGGAACGGCGTGCTGGCATCGACGGTGCCGCGCGCGAAGTCCTCGAGGTAACGCGTGTCGCTGACGTTGGTGCCATCCAGCGTGAAACGCCAGTTGCCCGACAGCTCGGTGATGCTTTCGACCCTGATGCGGCTGCGCGTGGTGCCGGCGCGGTCGTCGCCGGGCAGGATGTTGCCCTCGACGGTGCCGCGGCCGCGGCGCGTGAGGTAGCGGTACTCGCCGCCCAGGTCGACGCCGCGGTTCGAGTACCACGTGGGCGTGAAGGTGAAATCCTGCTGCGGGGCGATGTTGAAGTAGTAGGGTACCGTCAGTTCCACGCCGCCGCTGGTGGAGCTGCCGATGCTGGGAAAGAGAAGCCCGCTCTTCCTCGCATTGCCCACCGGGAAGGAAATCACCGGCAGGCGCAGCAGCGGCACGCCAAAGAACTCCACCCGCGCATCGCGCGCGGTGCCAGTGCCGCGCCGGGTGTCGAGCGTCACGCTGTCGGCGCGGATCTTCCAGTCGTCGGTGCCCTCGGGACAGGTGGTGTATTCGACGTCCTGCAGGCGGATCACGCCGAGCGAGTCCACCTGCATCGACCGCGCGCCCCCGCGCGCCGGCTTGCGCGGCAGCGCGAAGCGGGTGCCCTCGAAGGTGGCGGTGTCGTCGCCCAGCGTGCCGGTCTCGCCGCTGACCACCAGTTCCGGGTCGCGGTAGTTGAGCCCGCCTTCGACGTTGATGCGGCGTTCCTCCTCGCGCACCACCAGCGTTTCGGTGGACACCTCCTGCTCGCCGCGCGTCACCGTGACGCCGCCGCTCATGATGATCGGGCCGTCGCGGTGCAGTTCGACCGTTCCCCACTGCACGCGCCAGTCCTCGTCCTTGCGCGCCGGTTCGCTCCGCGGCCGCTCGGTGGCGAGACGTCGCGCCGCCTCGTCGTCGGGACAGTTCGGCAGCAGCAGGGCGTCCGCCTCGCCCGCGGCTGCAACCTGCGCGCGCACCATCATGCCCAGCAGGAGGGAGGCGGCGAGGAAGGGAAGGCGCGGGCTGGGCATGAGTCGGCCGATTATAATGTCGGCGAATGCCCTCCGACCCCCGACTTGCCGAACTCACCCGCTGGATCCGCGCACTGGGCGGCTTCGATTCCGGCAGCATCCGCACCGCTTCGGCCGATGCCAGTTTCCGCCGCTACTTCCGCCTGCGGCGCGACGACGGCACCAGCTGGATCGCGATGGACGCGCCGCCGGGCAAGGAGGACCTCGGCACCTACCTGCGGGTGACCGCGCTGCTGGAATCCTGCGGCCTGCACGTGCCGGGCGTGCTCGCGTCCGACACGCAGTCGGGCTTCGCCCTGCTGGAGGACCTCGGCGACACCCACATGCTCACCGCGCTGGCGCAGGGATACGACGCGGAGAAGCTCTATGCCGAGGCGCTGGATGCGCTGGCGCTGCTGCAGCTGAAGGGCGATGCGGCCTCGCGCCAGCTCCCGCCGTATGACCGGGCCACGCTGCTGCGCGAGATGCAGCTGCTGCCGGAGTGGTACTGCGCCCGGCACCTGGGACTCACCCTCACGCCCGCCGAGACTTCCCTCATGGGTGACACCTTCGACTTCCTGGCCGCGGAGGCCCTGCGCCAGCCGCAGGTGCTGGTGCACCGCGACTACCACTCGCGCAACCTGATGATCCTGCCCGAGCGCTCGCCGGGCGTGATCGACTTCCAGGACGCGCTGCGCGGGCCGGTGGGCTACGACCCGGTCTCCATCCTCAAGGACTGCTATGTCGAGTGGCCGCGCGGCCAGGTGCTGGAATGGCTGCGCGGCTACCGCGTGCGGCTCATCGACGGCGGCGGGCGGGAACTGGCCGGATCCTCCGACGAGGAGTTCGTGCGCTGGTTCGACCTGACCGGCCTGCAGAGGCACCTGAAGGTGCTGGGCATCTTCGCGCGGCTGTTCTGGCGCGATGGCAAGAGCGGTTACCTGGGCGACCTGCCCCGCACGCTGTCCTACGTGCAGTCCGCGTCCCGCCTCTATCCGGAACTGGCCTCGTTCGCGGCCTTCGTGGACGAGCGCCTCGCGCCCGGCCTCGACGCCGCCAACGCGCGCGCGCTGGCCGCCGGCACCCCGGCCGCGGTTGGGCCGGCATGAAGGTGATGCTGCTGGCGGCAGGGCGGGGCGAGCGCATGCGCCCGCTCACCGATGCCTGTCCCAAGCCGTTGCTGCCCGTGGCAGGCAGGCCGCTGATCGCCTGGCACCTGGAGCGGCTGGCCGCCGCGGGCTTCACCGAGGTGGTGATCAACCTGTCGTGGCTGGGCGAGCAGATCGCCGATGCGCTGGGCGATGGCTCGCGCTTCGGCCTCCGCATTGCCTTCAGCCGCGAGCCCTGGCCGGCGCTGGAGACCGGCGGCGGCATCCTCCATGCGCTGCCGCTGCTGGGCGGGGAACCCTTCCTGCTGGTCAACGGCGATGTGTTCACCGACGTGGATTTCCGCCGGCTGCGCCTCGCGCCCGGCGACCTGGGCCAGCTGGTGCTGGTGGAGAACCCCGCGCACCACCCGCGCGGGGATTTCTGGCTGCACGAGGACCGCATCGTGGCGGCGGAGCGGCCGGGCGCCCGGCGGCTGACCTATGCAGGCATCGCCGTGCTGCATCCGGCGCTGTTCGAGGGCGCCGCGCCGGGACGCTTCCCGCTGCTGCCGCTGCTCGAGCGGGCCCGCGGGGCTGGCCGCCTGGGGGGGCAGCACCACCCGGGCCGGTGGACGGACGTGGGCACGCCGGAGCGGCTGGCCGTCCTCGACGCTGAACTCTCGGGCATGCGAGCATGAGGGCCTGATGAGCACGCTCAAGGGCATCCAGGTCGTCACCGAGCCCGCCGCGCCCTTCGGCACCAGCGCGCGCAGCGGCGAGAAGTACCGCACTGCGCAGGGCTTCACCGCCATCCGCGACGGGCAGAAGGCGCGCGAGGGTGCACCCGCCGTGCCGCTGACCGGCAAGCCGCGCTGGCTCAGGGCCCTGCCGGCCACCGGCGGGCGCTACGTCGAGACCCGCCGCATCGTGCACCAGCACCGCCTCGCCACCGTGTGCGAGGAGGCCAAGTGCCCCAACATCGGCGAGTGCTGGAACGCCGGCACGGCCACGATCATGCTGATGGGCGCGGTGTGCACGCGCGCCTGCCGCTTCTGTTCGGTGGATACCGGCAATCCGCACGGCTGGCTCGATCCGGACGAACCCGCCAACGTGGCCGAGAGCGTGGCGCTGATGGGCCTGTCCTACGTGGTGCTCACCAGCGTGAACCGCGACGACCTGCCCGACGGCGGCGCCGCGCACATCGCGGCCTGCGTGCGTGCCATCCGCCAGCGCTCGCCGCGGACCGCCGTGGAGGCGCTGACGCCGGACTTCCAGGGCGTGCTGCGCGATGTGGAGACCGTGGTCGACTCCGGCCTCGCCGTGTTCGCGCAGAACCTGGAGACCGTGCGCCGCCTCACCCATCCGGTGCGCGATCCGCGCGCCGGCTACGAGCAGACGCTCACCGTGCTGGCGCATGCCAAGCGGCACCGTCCCCAGGTACTGACCAAGAGCAGCCTGATGCTGGGCCTGGGCGAGACCGACGAGGAGATCTTCCAGGCCATGGACGACCTGCGGGCGGCGAACGTGGACATCCTCACGCTCGGCCAGTACCTGAGGCCCACGCCCAACCACCTGCCGGTGGAGCGCTTCGTCACGCCCGGGCAGTTTGCGTTCTACCGCGAGCAGGGCCTGGCGCGGGGCTTCCGCGAGTGCGTCTCCGGGCCCATGGTGCGCTCCAGCTACCGTGCCGAGCAGGCGCTGGCCGGCAACAACGTGGGCCTGGGCCTCACGCCGCCATGATCGTTCGCTGGCTGGGCCGCGCGGACTATGCTGCGACCTGGCAGGAGATGCGGCGCTTCACCGACGGGCGCACGGCCGACACCGAGGACGAGCTGTGGCTGCTGGAGCATCCGCCCGTGTTCACGCTGGGCATGGCCGCCGATCCCGGCCACGTGCTCGATGCCGGCGACATCCCGGTGGTGCAGACCGACCGCGGTGGGCAGGTGACCTACCACGGTCCCGGCCAGCTCGTGGCCTATCCGCTGCTGGACCTGCGCCGCCACGGCCTGACCGTGCGCGGGCTGGTCACGCTGCTGGAGCAGTCGGTGATCGACCTCGTGGCGGAACAGGGCATCGCGGCGATGGCGCGGCGCGACGCGCCGGGCGTGTACGTGGAGGGCCGCAAGCTCGCGGCGCTGGGCCTGCGGGTGCGGCGCGGCGCCAGCTACCACGGCCTGGCGCTGAACGTGGAACTGGATGTCTCGCCCTTCGCCCGCATCAACCCCTGCGGCATGCGCGGGCTGCCGGTAACCAGCCTCGCGGAGCTGGGCGTCCACTGGACGGTGGAGGAGGCCGGGTGGCGCCTGGCTGATCGCCTGCGCGGGCGCCTCGTGCAGGCCGCCGCGGGCCGCGTGGAAGCGGAGGCGGGCGCCGCCCCCTAGAGCACCAGCATCACCCCTTCCATCGCCACCAGTTCGGCGTGCAATGCGCGCAGCTGCTCCTCGCGCTCGACCCGCGGCACGTAGGTCAGCGAGGTGTACTGGCCCTGCGCCGACAGCCGTTCGCTGACGCCGTCAGCGGGCAGGGGGCCGAAATGCCGCTCGAACACCGCGTCGACCTCCAACCTCAGGGTGGCCCGGGTGCGGGCGACCACCTTGACCGGATAGTCGGCGGGAAACTCGATACGCGGCGGCTGCATTTGGCTAGAATACGCGCCCTTCGGCCCGACGGGCACCGCGGAGAGGTGGCAGAGTGGTCGAATGTACCTGACTCGAAATCAGGCGTAGGTGCAAGCCTACCGTGGGTTCGAATCCCACCCTCTCCGCCACTTTTTCCTATTTCTTCTTTCTTGCCTTCGCCTTCTTCCGCGCCCGCCTGCGCGGCGGCGGGGGCACCTTGCCGCCCTCGCGCCGCGCCTCGGACAACCCGATGGCGACGGCCTGCCTGCGGCTGGTCACCTTGCGGCCCGAGCCCCCGCTCCTGAGCCGCCCCTGCTTCATCTCCCGTACCGAGCGCTCGACCTTCTGCGACGCCTTGCGCCCGTACTTCTTCTTCGCCTTCCGCTTCGCCATCGGCCTCTCCACGTGGACGCATCCTGCGATGCGATGGCCACGAAAGCCCACGGCGGCGTGCGCCGGCAGCGGTGGGCGCCGCGGGAGGCGGTCAGCGCCGTCCTGCGCCATGCGACGCAGCGCCTCCGCGTGCAGGCGTCACGAAGTTGTTCCAGGGACGCCGCAAGGACCTCCCAGTTGCGAACAAACAACAGTAATTGGGGGTTGTACTGACTTGGCAGGCAAGGGGACGGGCATTAATCTGTTGCTCTGTGTCTACGGCTTACTCCACATCCATCCGCCCGCAGGCTGCAGGGCGGGCCGCGACCGCAGATTCCTCCGCGAACTGGACGCGCCAGGCGCGCGAAATCGTCGACGATCTGCATCGCCGCTCCGCCCCGATCTACTGGACGGACTTCCTGCTCAGCGTCAGCGCCGCGTGGACGCTGGCCGTGCTGTTCTTCCGTGCGCCGGGCTGGGGCCCGCTGCCGCTGCTGTCGATGCTGGGTTCGGCCTTCCTGTTCTACCGCGCCGGCACCTTCATCCACGAGATCGTGCATTTCCGCGACGGCGAGCTGAAGTGGTTCGCGCGCACGTGGAACCTGCTGATGGGCATCCCGCTGCTGATGCCGTGGATCTTCTACCGCAACCACGTCGACCACCACAGCGTGCGCTACTTCGGCACGCCCGACGACGGCGAGTACCTGCCGCTGGCGGCCGCGCCGCCGCTGGAGACCATCAAGTACGTGGCGCAGGTGACGGTGCTGCCCGCGGGCGTGATCCTGCGTTTCGGCCTGCTGGGCCCGTTGTCCTGGTTCAGCCGCCGCCTGCGCGAGTGGACGCTCACCGGCATCTACTCGGCCGCGGTCAGCAATCCCTACTACCGCCGCCGCTTCCCGAAGGAGGACGAGCGCCACCTCACCATCGTCGAGGTGCTGTGCTTCCTGTGGCTGCTCGCCGTGGCGGTGATGGTCGCCCAGGGCGTGTTCCACTGGATGGTGATCGTGAAGGCCTATGTGCTGCTGGGCGTGGCGCTGGGACTGAACTGGGTGCGCAACCTCGCGGCGCATGGCTATGCCAACCGCGGCGAGCGCATGTCCCTGCCCGAGCAGGTGGCTGACTCCATCAACATCACCGGCCAGACCTGGCTGACGGTGCTGATGTTCCCGGTGGGCCTGCGCTACCACGCGCTGCATCACCTGTTCCCGTTCCTGCCGTACCACAACCTCGGCAAGGCCCACAAACGGCTGATGGAAAAGCTGCCCGCCGACTCGCCGTACCGGCAGGTCAACTGCGACAGCTACTTCAAGGCCGTGGCGCAGTTGTGGCGCAAGGCGCGCAACACGCCCAGGTCGGAGTCCGCCGTCAGCCTGTGGCGGTCGCGGGCGGCGCGCGCCTAGGGCGCGGCCCGTCGTGACGCCCGCCGTGTCCTCCGTGCCGGCCCTGGCGCCGGTCCTGCTGGTCAACCCGCGAAGTTTCCGCGCGTCGCGCTGGGGGCGGGGCGGGCCGGGCGGCGCGGCTGGCGCGCCGTGCGGGCCTCGAGGTGATCGAGGCCAGCGATCCGGCCGGCTTCCGGGCGGCCTTCGATGCCCTGCACGCGCGCCGGGTCCCGCAGGTCTGGCTGTTCTCCGGCGACGGCACCATCCACTGGCTGGCCGAGTACCTGCACACGCTTCCCGACGGCTGGTCGCCCGAACTGCTGCTCCTGGGGGGCGGCCGCGCCAATGTGGTGCCGCGCGAGGGCGGGGGGTATCCGCCGATGCGGGCGCTTTCCCGGGCGCTGGCGGTGCACCGGACGGGCCGGCCGATGCGCCGCCTCACGATCACCACGCTGCGGGTCACGCAGCAGGGCCAGCCCGAGCGCCATGGGTTCTTCCTCGCCGGCGGCATGGTGCACGAGGGCGTGCGCGTGTGCAGCGAGCATCGCGCGCGTGGCACCGGCTGGCTGCACAGGAGCCTCGCGGCCGACTTCTACGCGCTGCTGAAGCTGCTGGTGCAGGTCGCGGTGGGCAGGAGCCCGCTGCCTCCCTACACGCACATGGGCGTGGGCATGGATGACGGCCGCGAGCTGCCGGTCTCGCCCATCCGCATCCTGCTCGCCAGCACCCTCGGCATGCGCGAGGCACTTTACAATCCCTTCGCAGACATGGGGGAGGGGCCAGTGAGAGCAACGGCGATCGCCGCCAACGCGCCGCATTTCTGGCGACACCTGCCGGGGATGCTGCGCGGGCGCTTCCCGCGCGGGCCGGCAACGGCCACCGGCGTGCTGTCGGGCCGCTGCCGCGAGCTGCTCGTGCAGGGCCTCGCCGACTTCTCCCTGGATGGCGAGCACTTCCGCGCCGATCCGGCGTTGCCCGTGCGCATCGGGCCGGGCTTCACGCTGACGGTGATCCGGCCGTGAGGGTGTACGCACCCGGCGAGCTGTCCCCGCCGCGCCAGCGCGGGGCGCTGCGCATGCTGGCCTCGTTCGTGCGCCGCTATCCCGCCCGCAGCAGCGCGGCCCTGCTGGCCACCTTCGTGGCCAGCCTGTTCGAGGGGCTGGGCATGTCGATGCTGCTGTCGATGCTGTCGATCACCACCGACGAGAGCGGCGCGCCCACCGGCCCGCAGCGCCTCGCGATGGGCGCGCTGATGCGGATCGGCATCGAGCCGCGCCCGGGCGCGCTGCTGCTGGCCGCCGTCGTGCTGATCTCGTTGCGTGGCTACATGTCGCTGGTGGCGGCCAGGCAGGTGGGTTACACCGTGGCGCACATCGCCACCGACATGCGCCTGACCCTGATCCGCGCCACCATGCGGGCGCGCTGGAAGCATTACCTCGACCAGTCCGTCGGCGGACTGTCCAATGCCATCGCCACCGAGGCGCAGCGCGCCTCCGAGAGCTTCCAGCTCGGGGCGGAGATGGCCGCGATGGCCCTGACCTCGATCGTCTACCTGGTGGTGGCGTTCTCGATCTCGCCGCAGGCGGGCATCGGCGCGGCCATCGGCGGCGCGGTGCTGCTGCTGGCGCTGCGCGTGCTGATCAGGAAGTCGCGCCGTGCCGGCCAGCGGCAGACGCAGCTGCAGAAATCGCTGCTGACGCTGATCGCCTCGCAGTTCGCCGCCGCCAAGCCGCTGAAGGCGATGGCGCGCGAGGAGCACGTGGACGCGCTGCTCACCGACGAGACCCAGCAGCTCGAGCGCGCGCTGCGCAAGCAGGTGACCAGCAAGGGCGCGCTGACGGCGCTGCAGGAGCCCATGCTGGCCATCCTGGTCGGCACCGGCTTCTTCGTCGGCACCACGGTGCTGAAGATCCCGCTGGCCGAGCTGATGGTGATGCTGTTCATGCTGGCGCGCGTGGTGAACTACCTCGCCAAGGGCCAGAAGGCCTACCAGCAGCTGGTGATCCACGAGAGCGCCTACTGGTCGGCGATGAGCGCCATCGACGCCGCGCACGCCGCGCACGAGCCCAGGGGCGGCGACCGGCCGGCGCGCTTCGAGCGCGAGATCGCATTCCAGGAGGTCACTTACTCGCACGACGGCGTGCAGCGGCTGTTCGACCGCGTGTCGCTGCGCATTCCCGCGCGCGGCCTGACGCTGATCGTCGGCCCCTCCGGTTCCGGCAAGACCACGCTGCTCGACCTGATCGTCGGGCTGCGCGAGCCGGATTCCGGCCGCGTGCTGATCGACGGCGTGCCGCTGCCGGAGCTGGACCTGCGCAGCTGGCGGCGGCAGATCGGCTACGTGCCGCAGGAATCGGTGATGGTGGACGAGTCCGTGGCGCACAACCTGACGCTCGGCGAGGACGTGCCCGAGGAGAAAATCCGCGCGGCGCTGCGCGATGCCGATGCGCTGCAGTTCGTCGAGGCCATGCCCGAGGGACTGGCCACGCGCGTCGGCCCCGGCGGCTCGCGCCTGTCTGGCGGCCAGCGCCAGCGGCTGGCCATCGCGCGCGCGCTGATCCACGACCCCAGGCTCCTGATCCTCGACGAGGCCACCAGCAACCTCGACCCGGAGGCGCAGCAGGCCATCGTCGAGACCGTCTCGCGCCTGAAGACGCACATGGCGGTGCTGGCCGTGGCGCACACCGCCATGCTGGTGGAGGCCGCCGACCAGGGGGGGCGCCCGGCCGGGGGCCGGCTGGGGCGCCGAGCCCGGGGGGAAGGAGGGGCCCGGCCGGGGGTCGAAAACGGGCAGGAG
>QGUX01000016.1 GCA_003242275.1 Pseudomonadota bacterium
GTGTAGCGGTCCACCGGCGGGTCGACGTTGACCGTGCCGCGCAGCCGCCGGTGGCGGCGCAGGCACTCCAGCATGTAGTCGTTGTACTGGCCGAAGATGCTGATGCCGGCGATCACGCCGAAGTGCACACCGTGCGCATCGAGCACGGCGAGGTAGTCCTCGGCGGTGAAGCTGTAGTCCGGGACCAGCCAGGCCGAATCGGCCAGCGGCATGTCCTTCAGGAAGACATGCGCGTGGGCGTCGACGACGGGCGGGTCGTAGCCGGGCATGTTCAGCCGCCGGCCTCCGGCATGGGGTATTCGTCCGCGTTCAGCACCCAGCCGGGCATCTTCGAGAAGTCCATGCGCGGCGGCGCGAAGATGTCCACCAGCTGGTTGCCGCTCTTCTCGGTGGCCGCGGAGGTGTGGATGGCCGGCGGCGGGATCACGGCCAGGGACGGCGCCGGGCAGTGCTCGTGGTCGTCCTCGCGCCACTGGCGCTGGTCGGCCACCCACGGCCAGCGGATGTGGTGCACGAAGGCCCCCTTGAGCGCCAGCGATCCCTGCTCGAAGTCGTCGTGGTGGTGCGGCGAGAGCCTGGTGATGTCGCGCGGATCGGGCTCGTAGGGCAGCACGTTGATCATCATCGTCGTGCAGCGGAAGAGGCGCCCGAAGCGGCCCGGCTGTGGCGGTACGTCGAGGCTGTAGTGGCGGATGCGGTAGCCACCCGGCGGTTCTGGCCAGGTGCGGTAGGGCGGGATGTGCGGGTGCGCCGTGGCGTAGCCGTCGGCATTGGCGGCCTTCTCCGCGAGGTCGGCGTTGACGGCGGAGAACACCCGCACCAGCACGCCGGCCTGCCGCAGCGTCACCACGCTGTCGCCGGGCGGCACGATGGCCAGCGTGTAGCCGGGAATGTCCACCGCCTCGCCGCCGGCCTCGATGCGCGCGCCCTCGCCCTGCTCGGGCAGGAACAGCATGTACTCGTCCTTCTGGCCGCGCCGCTCGAAGCGCGCGCCGGGCTCGACCTCGGAATAGGCCACCACGAAGTTCTGGCCGCGCCCGTACCAGGTGCGCGACCCGCGGGTGGTCTCGGCGGGGGGCAGCGCCCCGAACTTCACGTATTCGGCGGCGGCAAAGCCCGTGGCCGCGGCCGCCGGCTTCGCGGCGGCCTGCGGCGACAGGCGGGAACGGGGATCGTACGACTCGTACATGCGGTCCTCCGGGAATTTACAGGCGGACGTGCCCGGCACCCTTGAGCCTGAGCCGCTGGCGCACCTCGGCGGGCGTGGCCGGTTCCAGCGACAGCTCGCGCAGGATGCGGCAGATCTTGGCCACCTGCTCGGCATTGGAGCTGGCGAGCTGGCCGGGGCCGATGTACAGGCTGTCCTCCAGCCCCACGCGCACGTTGCCGCCCAGCAGCGCCGCATGCGTGCACATGGCCATCTGGTGGCGCCCCGCCGCCAGCACCGACCATTCCAGGTCGTTGCCGAACAGCCGCTGCGCGGTGCGCACCAGGTGCAGCAGCTGGTCCAGCTCCGCGCCGATGCCGCCGGGGATGCCGAGCACGAACTGGATGAACAGCGGCGGCTCGTAGCGGCGGCGCTCCAGCGCGATGGCCAGGTTGAACAGGTGGCCGGTGTCGTAGCACTCGAACTCGAAGCGCGCGCCATGGCCCTCGCCCAGCCGCCGCATCACCGTGTCGATGTCCTCGAAGGTGTTGCGGAACACGTGCGTGCGGGCGATGGCGCGGTACTCCTCCTCCCAGCCGAACTTCAGCGACGGCAGCTTCTCCAGCGCCATGAAGCCGGCGAAGTTCATGGTGCCGAGGTTCAGCGAGGTCATCTCCGGGCTGATCAGCTCGGGCGCGGCCAGCCGCTCCTCCAGCGTCATGCCCGGCCCGCCGCCGGTGGTGATGTTGATGATGGCGTCGCAACGGGCACGGATCTGCGGCAGGAACTGCATGAACACGGCCGGGTCGGCGGTGGGCCGCCCGTCCACCGGATCGCGCGCGTGCAGGTGCAGCACCGCCGCGCCGGCCTTCGCCGCCGCCACCGATTCCTCGACGATCTGCTCGGGCGTCAGCGGCAGGTACGGCGACTGGCTGGGCGTGTGGATGGAGCCGGTGACGGCGCAGGTGACGATGACGGAACGGGCCACGGCAATCGATTCCCCCGGAAAGCTCCGAGCTTACAGCTTCGGGTTGGTCGGCGGGGTGCCGCCCTGGAACCAGGTCTCGAAGCGGCGGTAGCTGCACAGCCAGCGCCCGTCGGGCGCACGCTGCATGCGGTCGGTGATCAGCGAGACGGTGATCGGCGGATGCGTGGGCAGCACCGGCACGCCGTCGGCCGCCCACAGCAGGAGGTACCAGGTGCACTCGGCACGGTCGGGCGAGGGAAAGTGCGCGCGGAAGTTGGTCACCGCGTGCACCACGGTGCGCGCCCCGCGCTTCTCGCGCCACTGGTAGAACTCGCGGATCTTCTCCCTGCCCTTGTAGGAGGCCTCAGGGCCGACGAACTCGGCATCGTCGGTGTAGTAGTCGGGCGCATTGCGCCCCCAGTTGGTGTCGACGTCGTGCCAGTACTCGTGCAGCGTCTCGATCAGCTCCTGCGTGGCCAGCAGTCGTTCGGTCCGGTCCATCAGTTCACTCCAGTCTCGCGGCCGGCGCGCTTCAGGTCGCGGCCGGCGGTTTCGGGCAACAGGAAGGTGGCGATGATGGCGCAGCCCATCGCGGCGGAGGCCATGATCAGCATGCCCATGCTGATGCGCGTGTCGAGCGCGGCCGCGGTGAAGGTCACGCCCATGATGAACAGGCCCGTCATCGCACGTCCCAGATTGTAGGCAAAGGCCTGCCCGGTGCCGCGCAGCTCGGTGGGGAACAGCTCCGAGAAGAACGGTCCGAAGGAGGCATAGATGCCGAACTGGAAGAATCCGTACACCAGGCCGGCCGGCATCAGCGTCCAGGCCGAGCTGCCCAGCGGCGCCAGCAGGTAGAAGCTTACCGTGATGAGGAAGCCGATCCCGAACAGGCGGAAGATCATGCGCCGGCCGAGCCGGTCGCTCCAGTACGCATTGACGATGCAGCCGAGGAAGCCGCCGGCGCTGTTGGCCAGCACGTACAGGCCCGCCACCGACACCGACAGGCCCCGTTCCTGCTGCAGGAAGGTGGTGAGGAAGTTGCTGATGGCGTAGCCCGCGCCCTGGGCGCCCACGGCCAGCAGCGCGGCCAGCGCCGTGACGCGGATCAGGCGCGGGGAGAAGATGCCCAGCGGGTGCATCTTCCTGCCCTGCTCGCGCAGGCGGCGCCTGGCCTCCAGGTACACCTCCGAGTCGTCGTCGGAGCGGCGCACGAAAAACACCAGCAGCGCCGGCAGCAGGCCCACCCAGAACACCAGGCGCCAGCCCCACTCCTGCGGCAGCGCCGCAACGAAGGGGCCGGCCAGCAGCGCCGCCAGCGCCGAGCCGATGGTCACCGCGCTCTGCATCGAGCCCACGGCCTTGCCGCGATGCTGGGGCGCGACCATCTCCGCCAGCAGCACCGCGCCCACGGCCCACTCGGCGCCGAAGCCCAGGCCCTGCAGGATGCGGATCAGGAACAGCTGCTCGTAGCTCTGCGCGAACCCCGACAGGAACGAGAACACCGAAAACCACAGGATGGTCAGCTGCAGGATGCGCGCGCGGCCGAAGCGGTCGCACAGCCAGCCGCCCAGCCAGCCGCCGATGGCGGTGGCGAAGTAGTTGGCGCTGGCGATGCTGCCGGCCTGCTCCAGCGTCATGCCCAGCGCCAGCACCAGCACCGGGATCAGGTACTGGTAGACCAGTCCGTCCATGGCGTCCAGGCCCCAGGCGGTGGTGCAGGTCCAGAACACGCGCCGCACCCGCGCGTCGGCGGTGCGGTACCACTCGAAGGGCGAACTGCGCGCGGCCTCCGTGCCGACCAGGGCTTCCTCAGTACGCGCGCCGGTATATGCCATGTGCATCCTCCGCCGAGACCGTGCGCGGGTTCTGCACCAGCAGCCGCTGCACCTTCATCGCCGCCTCCGTCATGCGCGGCAGCGCCGACTCCGGCACCCCCAGCTCCGACACGCGCAGCGGCATGCCGCAGCGGGCCAGCAGCGTGCGGATCCTCTCCACGCCGCGCCGCGCGACCTCGAGGTCGTCGCCGTCCCCGTCGGCGCCCAGTGCGCGCGCGATGTCGGCGTACCTGCGCGGCATGGCCGGCAAGTTGAACTCGAGCACGTGCGGCAGCATCACCGCGTTGGAGACCCCGTGGGCCACCCCGAAGTCGCTGCCGAGAGGATACGCCAGCGCGTGCACGGCGGCAGTGTTCACCGGGCCCAGGCACAGGCCGCCGCACAGGCTGCCCAGCGCCACGTTGGTGCGCGCGGCGAGGTCGTCGCCATTGTCGAAGGCCCGCACCAGGCTGCCGCCGATGCGGCGGATGCCCTCCAGCGCCCAGCCATCGGTGAGCGGATGTGCCTGGCGGTTGGCATAGGCCTCGATGCAATGGGTCAGCGCGTCGATGCCCGAGGCGGCGGTGACTGCGCGCGGCGCGCCCACGGTCAGCGACGGGTCGACGAAGGCGGCGTCGGGTACCAGGTGCGGGGAGATCACCGCCTTCTTCTGCCCGTCGGCCGGGTCCTGCACGATGGCAATGGGCGAAACCTCGCTGCCCGTGCCCGCCGTGGTGGGCAGGCAGGCCAGCGGCAGCGCGCGGCGCGCCAGCAGGCCGACGCCGAACACCTGCTCGATGGCCTGCGTGCCGTCGGCCAGCGCCGCCACCAGCTTGGCCACGTCCATGACGCTGCCGCCGCCCACGGCCACCACCGCGGTGGCGCCGCAGTCACGCGCGGCCGCGATGCCGCGCGCGAGGTCGTCCACGTGCGGCTCCTGCGCGATGCCGCTCCAGAGTTCCGCGCGTCGTCCCTGCGCGCGCACCGCCGCCAGCAGCGGCCCGCACAGCGCCGCCAGCGGCGGGCCCGTGACGACCAGCACCGAGGCGGCATCCAGCGCGTCGAGCCAGCGCGCGCACGCGCCGATGCCGTCCGGCCCGAAGTCCAGCTTGCGCGGCACGCACAGGGCCAGCGGCCGGATGATGCCCGTCGCGTTCAGAAGCGCACCCTCACGCCGGCCCGGAACTGCGCACCCTGGGTGTCGAAGTAGATCGGGTTGGTCGGGTAATTGGTGCCCGGCCCGGGAATGCCACCGGCCGCGAACGGCGGATCCTTGTCGAGCAGGTTGTTGATCGCGCCGAAGATCTCCCAGCTGCCGCCGGCATCGCCGAACGGCACCTTGTAGCTGGCCGACAGGCCCAGGTACGTACGGCTGGACACGGTGTTGTCCGAGACCGTGTTCAGCGGCACCGCGCTGGTCAGGTCGCTGTAGCTGGCCTGGATCAGGGCGTCGTAGCGCGGGTCGTCCGGGCCGATCCACATCACGTTGAACTTGGCCGAGGGAATGTGCCGCACGCTCAGCGTGGTGCTGAAGCGGTCCAGCGAGTAGGTCAGCCAGTTGTTCAGCATCCACTTCGGGCCATTGACGAAGTCGGCAAAGGCGGACACACCGGTCTGGCCAGCATAGTCGATGAACGACGCACCCGGCGCGCTCTGGAAGCGCAGGTCGTAGTTCATCGTGGCCATGGAGCGCAGGTGCAGGGTGCCCTTGCCCCAGTCACCCAGCCGCGCCAGCGGCAACGTGTAGTCCAGCTCCACGTCCATGCCGCGCGACACGAACTTGCCCAGGTTCACCTGGCCGGCCTGGATGAAGGTGATGTCGGTGCGGGTGTCGTCGGTGAAGGTGATGCGGTCGCAGAATCCCAGGCCCTGGTGGCAGAAGTTCACGATCTGCTGCGCGCCGGTGGAGGCCACCGCGTCCTTGATGCGGATCTCGTACCAGTCCGCCGACAGGCGCAGCCCACGGGCCGCGCCGCCCGGCGAGAGCACCAGGCCCACGGTCCAGGTGTCGGCCTTCTCCGGCACCAGGCCGAAGTTGCCGGCCGAGAGGATGGGCGTGCCGTCGACGGCATTGCCGTTGAACGGGTTGTTCACGCGACCCTGCGTGGTGCCCTCCTCGGTGGGCACGGCCTTGTAGAACAGCTCGCGGAATCCCGCCGCGCGCATGTCGCGCGAGCGCGTGGCGCGCATGCGCAGCCAGTCGGTGGTGTCCCAGATGGTCGAGAGCTTCCAGCTGGTGAAGTTGACCGACTTGGTGGTGTCGACATCCGGCGGCAGCACGTTGTCGGGGTCCTTGTCGTGCGCCTTGTTGCGCGTCTGGCGGATGGCGCCGTTGACCTCGAGCCGCTTCGCCCATGCCTGGCCGGCGAGCAGCGGCACGTTGACCTCGGCGAAGCCCTCGATCACGTCGATCTTTCCACCGTAGTCCTGGCCGAAGGTGAAGGCAAGCTGGTTGTAGTAGGGAATGTCGCCGTGCGAGACGTCGCCGTCCTCGCCGCGGTACTCCACGCCGACGGCCGCGCTGATCGGGCCGGCGCCGAAGCCCTGCGACAGGTTGCCGCTGGCCGTGGCCGCCACCACGTGCTGCGAGTAGCGGAAGAACTCCGGCGCCGAGTCGTAGGCGTAGTCCATCGCCTCCGGGGTGATGTTGTGCAGGCCGAACAGGTTCAGCGGCACGCAGCCGGCAGCCTCCTCGACGCCCAGCAGCACCGCCCGGCACTGGATGTTGCCGTTCGGCGCGCCGCCGTTGAACTCGCCCTCGTCCACCGCGTCCACCGCCCACTGGAAGAAGTGGTTCACGCGGGTATGGCTGTAGGTCTGGTCGCGCTTGTTGCGGCCGTACTGGTAGTAGGCATCCCAGCTCCAGCTTCCCGGCAGGCGACCGTTGAGGCCCACCAGGGCGCGCACCGTGTCGGCCTTGGAGCGGTTGATGCCGTTGTAGGTCTCGTCCACGTCCTTGCCCAGGCTGAAGCCCGAGCCCGGCGGCATCAGGTCGCGTACCTCCTGCGGCAGGAAGGCATTGTCGTGCAGGATCCACATGGAGCTGCGCGGGCCGGCGATCTGCTGCGACACCGCGACCTTGCGGCCGGCATAGGTCAGTTCGGCCACGCCTTCCAGCGAATCGGTGAAGTTCCAGCTGCCGCGCGTGTACACCGAGTAACGCTTCAGCGGCACGCGGATGGCCGAGTCGGCATAGGTCGAGTCGCCGTCGCCGCCCATGCGCGGGAAGATGGCGATGTTGCTGACGTACTTGCCCGGATCCATGTCGAGGATGGCGGTGCCGGCGTCATTGAAGCGCTTGTCGTACAGTTCCGGCACCGCGGTGACCGGCGCGGTGGGCGGCAGGTTGCGGATGGCACCGGTGGAGACGTTGTACGCCTGGCGGGAACCCGGCCCGATGATGTAGTTGGGCTGGCCCAGGTAGCGGCGGTTGCGCGGGTTCGGCTCCGCCTCGGGCGAGGTGCGCTGCGGGGTCGCTTCCTCGTCGACCAGGCCGTTGTTGGTGTAGATGTCGTAGCCCTCCGCGCACCAGGTGCGCACCTCGGCGCAATCGCCGATGCCGCCGTTGTCCTGGTACTCGACGCCGATCAGGACATGGCCCCGGCCGCCGCCGAAGGAATTGCCGGCGGCAAGGCTCAGGTGCTTCTCGTTGCCATCGCCGCGGAAGGTCCGGGCGACGTCGTACTGCGCCTTCAGCCCGGTGAAGTTGTGGTCGAGGATCACGTTCACCACGCCGCCCACGGCGTCGGAACCGTAGGCCGCGGAAGCACCGCCGGTGACCGTCTCGATGCGGCCGATCAACGCCGAGGGAATCACGTTCAGGTCCACCGCACCGCCGTCGGAGGTCGGCACGAAGCGCCGGCTGTCGACCAGCGTCAGCGTGCGGGTGCCAGCCACGGGATTCATGCCGCGCAGGTTGGCGAAGTTCGATCCCACGTCGGCCGTGGGGAACACGCCCGCGTTGGTCTCGGACTGGCGCGCGATGTTGATCGGCAGCGTCACCAGCACCTCGGCAACGTTCACCTGCGCCAGCCGCTCCATCTGCGCGGCGTCGACGACGGTGATCGGGTTGGGCGCGTCGAATCCGTTGCGACGGATGCGCGAACCGGTAACCGTGACTTCCTCCAGTTCCTGGATTTCATCCTCCGCGGCAAAGGCATCCGTGGGCGCGCTTCCCAGAGCCACCGCCACAGCCACCGCAACCGCCGACACCGCCGAGTTCCGTCTCGTTCTCACTGCGTCCCCCAAGTCAAGAATTGCTTGATCCTGTTGCTGATGCCGGCGGATGCTCACATGCCGCGCGACGGCGCACTTGCGCAGGACGGAAGCTCCTTCGGCCTGCCACGGAAATTCCGCGCCTGAGCTTCCGGAGCCGCGATTCCTGCGGTTGCGGATTGGCCGCCACGCTGATTGCGTCGCATGGCATCGCGTATCATGTCCACCAGTCACGAACGGGAAGCACACATGCAGGAAGTGCGCGAAACGGCAACACGATCCATCAATCCGGCCACCGGTGAACTGCTGTCCACGTGGCCGCTGGCCGGCGCAGCGGAGATCGAACGGACACTGGCAGCGGCGCATCGCGCCGCAGACGACTGGTCGCGGCGCTCCGCCGGGGATCGCGCCGCGCTGCTGCGCGCTGCCGCAGGTGTGCTGCGCCGGCGGCGCGAGGAGCTGGCGCGGCTGATCACGCTGGAGATGGGCAAGCCCATCGGCGAGGCGCTGGCCGAGGTCGACAAGTCCGCCTGGAATTGCGAGTACGTGGCCGAACAGGCGCCGCTCTGGCTGGCCGACGAGCACGTGGCCACGCAGGCGCGCGCCAGCTACGTGGCGCACCTGCCGCTGGGCGTGGTGCTTTCCATCCTGCCGTGGAACTTCCCGGTGTGGCAGGTGTTCCGGTGCGCGGCCTCGGCACTGGCCGCGGGCAATACGCAGATCGTCAAGCACGCGCCCAACGTGCAGGGCTGCGCCAATGCGGTGGCCGATGCGCTGCGCGAGGCCGGCTTCCCGGAAGGCGTGTTCCAGAACCTGAATGCGCCGGTGGAGGCCGTGGGGGGCATCATCGCCGACGCGCGCGTCGCGGCGGTGACGCTGACCGGCAGTCCCGCCGCCGGTGCGAAGGTGGCCGCGCAGGCCGGCGCGGCCTGCAAGAAGTCGGTGCTCGAACTCGGCGGTTCCGATGCCTTCATCGTGCTCGCCGATGCCGACCTCGACGCGGCGGTGGCCGCGGGCGTGCGCGCGCGCTTCGCCAACTGCGGGCAGGTTTGCCTGGCGGCCAAGCGCTTCATCGTCGAGCAGCCGGTGGCGGAGGCCTTCGCGGAAAAGTTCGCCGCCGCCGCCGCGGCGCTGCGCATCGGCGATCCGCTGAAGCCTGACACCCAGCTCGGCCCGCTGGCGCGCGAGGACCTGCGCACCGCGCTGGCCCTGCAGATCCGCGCCTCCGTGGAGCAGGGCGCGCGCGTGCTCACCGGCGGCGACGCCATCGCGGGCGCCGGCTGGTTCCACCAGCCCACGGTGCTCGCCGATGTCACGCGCGGCATGCCGGTGGTGACCCAGGAAACCTTCGGTCCGGTGGCCGCGGTGCAGAGCGCACGCGATGCCGACGAGGCGGTGGCGATGGCCAACGACTCGGCATTCGGCCTGTCCGCCATGCTGTGGACCGCCGACACGGAGCGGGCGCGCCTGCTCGCGCGCCGGCTCGCCGTGGGCGGCGTGTTCATCAACAGCGTCACCGCTTCCGACCCGCGCCTGCCCGTCGGCGGCGTGAAGCTGTCCGGCTACGGACGCGAACTGGGGCGCGCGGGCCTGCTGGAGCTGTGCAACCTGCAGACGGTGTGGGTGGCCTGAGGCCGCCCACACGCCACACACCCGCGCCTCGTGCTCAGTGCACGAGGAAGTGCTCGGGCTTCCTGCCCGACACCGGGTTCACGTAGTGGAAGGCCGGCTCGGAGATGTCCGGGAACGAATACTGGCGAGCGCGGATCGGCCGGTCGGGCGGCATCTCGTCGGCCAGTCGCGTGCCGCCGCGTGCGCCACCGAGCCCCTGGGCGATGCCTCCGCCGCGCTCGTCGCGCGGTGAGGGTGCACGCCCGGCCAGCTGTCCCGCGAACGGTCCCACGCGCGCCCAGCCGTTGCGGTAGGACGCGTTGAAGATGTGGTGCAGGTCCTGGATGCCGAACTTCCACTCGCCGTTCTCGAAATAAGCGGTGTTCTCGTAGATGCCGCCGATCCAGGACCCGGAGCTGCCGTCGGCGCTGCCACCGTCCTGGAACAGCCGCAGGCGCGCGTTGGCGGAGAGGCCGTCCTCCGAGATGTGGATCACCGGCTGCGTGAGCTGGTGGATGGTGAAGAAATCGGGGGTGCGGCCGCCGGTGGGACCCCGGAGCTTCAGGATCCGCCGGATGCGCTCCGGCCCCACGTACACGCCGGCGCCGGTGATCTCCTTGGCGCCGCGGCTGGCATAGGTGTCGGCCATGCCGTCCCAGTCGGACTCGTCGAGGTAGTAACCGTAGGAGCTGTTGAGGTTCTCCACCGCGTCGACCGCGATCGCGGCGTGCAGCATGCGTTCCAGCGCCACGAGGTCCGCCGCGCCGCCGTCCGCTGACTGCGCGGCCATGCGGCCACGCCCGCCGGTGCCGTCGCGCAGCAGTTCGGTCGGCAGCACCACGCCGCCCGGAGAGGCAATGGGCCGCCCGGTCACCGGATGCACGAAGTGGAACTCCACGAACTGCCGGGCCGGGTACATGGCGAAGCGGCCCGGCCGGCGGTCCGGCGGCAGCGTCGCGCTGGGCGGCGGCGCGGCGTGCGCATCATGCGCCCAGCCCACGTCATAGTCGGTGATCATGCGCGGCGTGTACTGCACGGCCGCGAGTTTCCAGCGCCCGTCCTCCTTCACGAAGCGGTTCTCGAACACGCCCAGTTCCCAGCGCGCCCACTCCCCGCCCCGCCCCAGCATCGCCAGCTGCGTGCTGCGCGCCGCGGCCGTGCGTCCGTCCCCGCCGATGGTGACCACGGTGCCGGTGAGGATGTGGTCGAACAGCTCGCCGCGGTTCAGCGGCGGCGCCCCGTACAGGCTGGCCAGCGCCGCGCGGATGCGCGCCGGCCCCACGTACACGCCCTGCGGGCGCGCCTCGAAGGTGCCGCCGGCCGTGAACAGGTCGGCGATGTCCTCGTACATCTTGCGGTCGAGGTAGTAGCCGAAGGCATGCTGCAGGTTCAGCACCGCGGTCTCGTCCGCCAGGCGCGCGAGACGCGCGCCAAGCTGCGCGGGATCCGCGCCCGCGGCGGCATCGCGCGAGAGCGCATCGATCGCGGCCTCGGGGATGGTCACGCCCACATGCCGCGCCTCGAAGTGGTAGGGCACGTCCCAGCGTGGCGGCGCCTTGTGGCCGTAGGCGTCGAAGTCGCCCTCGTACTGGGGGAAGAAGCGCATGCGCGAGATCTTCCACGTGCCCTGCTCGAGCACGTACTCGTTCTCGTAGATGCCGCCGGCCCAGGTGGCATGGCGGCCGAAGCGGCCGCGCATCGACAGCTCGTGCCAGGTGCCCTTCGCCGTGCGCCCGTCGGCGCCCAGGGTGATGATGGGCTGCATGAGCAGGTGCGTGTGCAGCTGGCCCTCGTCCAGTCCCTGCGAGCCTCGCCCCGCCTGCTGCATGAAGTGCCGGCGCAGTGCCTGCTGTCCGCGCACCACCTTGCCACCGGACTCGAAGGTGCCATCGGCCGTGAACAGCGCCGCGGCCTCGGCCCACAGCCCCGCGTCGATGAAATGGGCATGGCTGTTCTGCAGGCGCTTGACCGCGCGCACGGCCTCGGCCGCACGCACTCCTGCATCCAGGCGCGCCAGCCGCTCGCCCGGCCCGGCCGCCTGCGCGGCCCCCGCCTGCCAGGCCGGCGCCAGCAGCCCCACCACCAGCAGCAATCCCCAACCCAGGCCCCGTCCGTTTACGCGCATGGTCAGCCTCCGCCAGATGGCCTCAGAGCCCTCCTGACACCAGGAGGTTCGCCCCCGTGACGTACGAGGCGGCATCGGAGGCCAGGAACAGCACCGCTTCGGCCACTTCCTCGGGCGTGCCCGCACGCTGCATGGGCGGGCGCTTCTCGGCCACCGCGAGACGGCCCGGCCGGTGCATCTCGGTGATGATGGGGCCCGGCGATACGGCATTGACGCGGATGCCCTCCAGCGCCACCTCGCGCGCGAGGCCGTTGTTGAGGCTGTCCATGCCGCCCTTGGAGGCCGCATACCAGACGAATTCGTTGGGCGAACCGTAGAAGCTGGCGCGCGAGGACACCAGCACGATGGAACCGCCCCTGCCGCCGAAACGCGTCGACATGCGCCGGATGGCCGAACGGCAGCACAGGATGGCGCCGCGCAGGTTCACCGCCAGCACCGCATCGATGGTCGAGGTTGCCGCATCGGCCAGCGGCGAGTGCGCACCGGTGATGCCGGCGTTGTAGACCAGCGCCGCCAGCGGGCCGCGCGCGTCCGCGGCCGCGAACAGCGCGTCGATCTCCTCCTCGCGGGCCGTGTCGGCCCTGACCGCCAGCGCCGTGCCGCCTTCGCCCTGGATGCGGTCCACCACGGCGCGGGCCCGTTCCTCGTGGCTGGCGTAGCTCAGCACCACGTCATAGCCGCGCCGCGCGCCCAGCACCGCGATCGCCTCGCCGATGCCGCGGCTCCCACCCGTGACCAGCAACACACCCTGGCTCATGCCCACCTCGTCGTCATCACCAAACCGTAAGACAGTGCAGCAGGCTCCACTTGCCCCGGAAGGCAGGCTGCGTTGCCACCCGGGACAAGATTCGCCTTGAATTCATCGCGACGATGTCGTTGCCTTGCGGAAGTTCCGCAGGTCCCGCCATGAACACCACCACAGAACCGCGCCGCACCCTGCACAACCAGCCGCCCGACCCGAATCCGCGCCGGCCGCAGCACCTGCCGCCGCCCGGGGCATGGGATTGCCACATCCACCTCTTCGGGCCCGCCGCGTACTTCCCGTTCGAGGAGCACAGTCCCTACACCTCGGACGATGCGCTGCCCGAGGACTACCTCACCATGCAGAAGGTGCTCGGGCTGGCGCACGCCGTGATCGTGAGCGCGGGCGGCTACGGGCGCAACTACCACCACCTGGAATGGGTGCTGGAAAATTTCCCGGGCCGCTTCCGCGGCATCATCCTGCCGCCGCGGGACCTGAGGTTCTCGCAGTGCGTCCGCCTGCACAGGCTGGGCGTGCGCGGCATCCGCATGTTCGCGGGTCCGCCCGGCCACGAGTGGAGCCACCTGCCGGGCATCGAGCCCGACCTCGCCGACCTCGCGGCCGACGCCGGCTGGCACGTGCAGTACCAGAGCCTGGTGCACGGCCACCTCGTGCAGGTGGCGCACGAGCTGCTGGCGCTGCCCACGCGCATCGTGCTGGATCACTTCGGCGCCATCGACGCGCGGCTGGGCCTCGACCAGCCGGCCTTCGAGATCATGCTGCGCATGATCGAGACCGGGCGCGTGTGGGTGAAGTTGTCCGCGCCGATGCGCAGCACGCGCGAGGAGTTTCCCTACGAGCCCATGCGCCCCTTTGCCGAGGCGCTGGTGCGCCACGCGCCCGAGCGCGTGCTGTGGGGATCGGACTGGCCGCACGTGCAGCTGAACGACCGCCGGATGCCCAACGACGGCGACCTCGTCGACCTGCTGGCCGACTGGGTGCCGGACGAGCGCATCCGCCGCCGCATCCTGTGCGAGAACCCGCTGGAGCTGTACGCCTGAATCAGCCGGCGCCGGCACGCGTGAGCGTGAGGCGGTGGAACAGCCACAGCGCCGCGCAGGACATCACCAGCGGCGCCGCCATGGCCCAGAACACCGACTGCGGGCCGAGCCCCGCGCCCAGCATCAGGCCGGCGACCGTCGGGCTGACCGTATTGCCGATGCGCCCGAAGGCCACCGCCGCGCCGACGCCGGTGGCGCGCATGTCGGTGGGATAGAAGCGCACCGCCGGCGGATACAGCATGAAGAACCCGCCGGACACGAACACGCCGCAGAGGAAGGAAATGGTCATCGGCACGCCGCCGGACAGCGGCAGCACCAGGCCCTGCAGCACGGTGAGCACGGCAGCCGAGGCCAGCGTGGCCAGCAGCACGCGGTCGTGGTGCCACCGCCGCGTGAACAGCGGCAATACCAGGCCACCGGCGATCGCCCCGGCTGAATAGAAGGCCATGGCGTCCACGCCCACCGCGGCGGCGTGCCCGGCCTCGGTGTGGATGCGCGTCAGCCAGTTGGTGAAGAAGCTGAGCGGCCAGCCCACGCCGATGAAGGTGGCCCACAGCAGCGCGGTGCCCAGCGCCCGCCCGGGCGCGAACAGTGCCGCCAGGCGCATTCCGCTGGCCGGCGGATCGGGCGCACGCGTGATCGCGGCGGGATCGATGCGCAATGCGGCGTAGATGGAGCGCAGCGCGGGCGAGCCCGCCCGGCGCAGGGCGAGGTAGCGCGGCGACTCTGGCAGCATCGTCACCAGCAGCGTGACTACCGCGCAGGCGATGGCGGCGCACAGCACCAGCGCCTGCCACTCCAGTGCCGCCAGCGCGGGAACCTTCAGCAGCAGCGCGGCCAGCAGCGCGCCCAGTGCCTGCCCCAGGATCACCAGTGCCACCGCGCTGGCGCGCAGGCGCTCGGGCAGGAATTCCGACACCAGCGACACGGCCGCCGGGATCACGCCGCCGAAGGCGATGCCCGCCGCGAGGCGCAGCACCAGCAGGTGCGACACGCCGCCCGCCCAGGCCGTGGCCAGCGTCGAGGCGGTCATCAGCACCATGGCGGCCAGCAGGGCGCCGCGCCGGCCGATGCGGTCCGCCAGCCAGCCGATGCCCAGGCCGCCGAAGATCAGCCCGAACGACCCGGTGGAGAAGATCACGCCCAGCTCCTCGGGCCTGAGCGACCAGGAGGCGGCGATCAAAGGGGCCAGCAGCGGAATCAGCGTCAGGTCGATGCCCTCGACCAGGGTCACCAGCGCGCACAACGCCAGCACGCGCACCTGCAGGGGACGGACGCGCCCGCGGTCGATCAGCGACTGCAGCGACGTTCCTTGCGCGAGGATCCCTTCGGTCGATGTCATGGCGGCCCTCCCGCATGCGACGGTATGCGGTCGCGGCGACTCATCCTTGACGCATGCGGCAATGGCGCTTGCCACGCAACCCTCCCGCCCGGCACCGACGCTACACTGCCCCGATGACGCGGTTGTTCGACACGCATGCCCACCTGATCTGCGACGACTGGGAACGTTACCCGCCGCGCGCGCTGGCGCCGGGACTGCCGGTGCCGGCGCGCACCGATTACACCGTCACCGCCGAGGCGCTGATCGGCATGATGGACGCGCACGGCGTGGCCAGCGCCTGCGTGGTGCAGCGTGGCCATCTCTACGGCTACGACAACAGCTACATCATCGAGGCCGCGCGCCGCTTCCCCGGCCGCCTGCTGCCGGTGGTGATCCTCGACACGCAGGACCCGGCCACGCCGCGCCTGCTCGCGCGCATGGCCCGCGAACAGGGCGTGCGCGGGCTGAGGATGGCCAACACGCGCCCCGCGCAGCTGGACACCTCGTGGATGGCCTCGCCCGCCGCGCTCGCGGTGTGGAAGACCTGCGCGGAGCTGGGTCTTCCGGTGGCCATCATCTTCTTCCAGAACCAGCTGCCCTGGACGCTGCCGCTGCTGCGCTACATCGCGCGGCTGTATCCGCGGCTTCCCATCCTGGTCGACCACCTCGGCATCCCCTGGGGCGCCTCGCTGCCGGAGCTGGCCTGGGCACGCGAGGCCGGCATCGAGGTGCGGATGCCACCACCGCCGGACTGCGGCATCGAGGACACGGTGGCGCTGTTCGAGGACACGCCCAACGTGTACTTCAAGTTCACCGAGATCAACGTCGAGCGCATGCAGGAAGGCGGGATCGACCCCGCCGTGGTGGTGCGCCGCATGGCCGACCGCTTCGGCGCACAGCGTCTGGTGTGGGGCTCGGACGTGGGACAGAGCCTGAAGTGGCCCTATGCGGACAAGTTGGCGCATGCACACGCAGCAGCCGCCTTGCTGGATGACGCCGGTCGCGCCGCGTTCCTGCATGACAACGCGGCGCGCATCTACCTCCGCGCCTGAACCCGGCGCGAGCCGGTGCGGCGCTCAGGCGCGCCGGCGCCCGTGCCCGCCCGGCACGAAGATGCGCTTGGCGGTGTTGTAGAAGAAGTCCCGGCGCTGCTTCTCGGTCAGGCCGGCGGTGGCATCCAGGCACTTCTGCACGTACTCCACCTGGTCGACCTCGACATTGCCGACGTCGGTACCCCACACGAAGTGGTCCGCGCCGTACACGTTCACCATGTACTCCACCCAGGGCTTGAGCTCCACCTCGGGCTTGCCGGCGCGCCTGGCGTTGTCGTTGGTCTCGGCAATGAGGAAGTTGGTGAACTTGTAGTAGACGTTCTTGTGCGCTGCCAGCTCCAGGTGCTCCGGCGTCAGGCCCTGCGTCTGCGGCAGGTTGTAGGGCTGGGGGAAGCCCACGTGGTCGATCACGATGTCGACATTGGGGTAGCGCCCGGCGAATACCGCGATCTGCTTCACCGCCGCGGGGATCTGGTTGCCCAGCGGCATCAGCACGATGGCCAGGCCCAGCTCGTTGCACACTGCCCATGCATCCTTTGCCGCATCCGACAGGTACACGAACTGCCCGTCCTGGTTCTGCGAGCCGGTGAAGCGCACACCGGCGATGCGGTTCTCCTTCGCGAACTTCTGCAGCGTCGGCGCCGTGGCCGGGTCTGTGGGCGGCAGGATCACCACCGGGATGATGCGGTCCGGATGCTGCTTTGCCACGTCCAGCAGGTAGCTGTTGTCGGTGGCGTACGTGCTGTTGTACTGCACGCCGGTCCCCATCTCGATGCCGACGCGGTCCCAGAGCCTGAAGACCGCCTCCGGGGTCATGGGATTGTTCATCGCCTTCTCGATCATGCGCTCGGCGCCATAGCGTGCACCACGTGCATTGAACGGGTACTTGTCCGGCTGGTTGGTGTAGAAGTGCGCGTGCGTGTCGAACAGGGGGAAAGGCGCGAGCCCGGCGCCGCGCGTGCGCTCCGGCAGTGCCGATGCGGCTGCAAGGGCGATGGACGAAGCGATGAACGATCGACGCTGCATCATGTCTTGTCTCCTCATTCTGCCGTGAAGATTGGACGTTGCATCGCGGCTTTGCCCCGTGCGTTACGGCGCCGATGGTAACGCCCGCGACGGCGTGGCTAGCAAGTACTGCCGGCCCGTCCGCGCCCCTCTTGCATGCAGCGGCTCCTTTACTTGCTCCATGCGGCGCAGCAAGCCGCGTCCGATGTGCGCGCCGACGCGGCCGGGATTAGGCTTCGCTTCACGGGAGACGGAGGGGACACCATGAATCGGGCATTGCTGGCACGAACCCTGGCGCTGATGCTCTGCACGGTGCTGGCCGTCGTCCAGGCGCACGCGGCCGAGGAGGCCCACGCGCTGGTGCGCGATGTCGCGCGCCTGGAATCGCTGCGCACCGTGAAGGACCTGCAGCGCCACTATGCGCAGTACACGCAGGCCGGCCTGTGGGACGAGGCCGCCAGCCTGTTCAGCCGCGACGCGCGGCTGGTCAACGGCAGCGAGGAGATCCGCGGCCGCGCCGCCATCGAACGCTGGCTGGCCAAGCGCGGCGGCGGCAGCCGCGGGCTTCCCCGGGGCGCGCTGCACATCGAGTTCATCGACGAGCCGCTGGTCAACCTCTCGGTCGACGGCAACAGCGCCCGGGGCCGCTGGATGAGCCTGACCTTCGCCGGTGACGGCCGCGGCAATGCGCGCATCGACGGCGGCATCTACGAGAACGAGTACGTGCTCGAGGACGGCCGCTGGAAGATCGCCGTGCAGCACTACCACCCGCACTACACCGGCCCGTACGAGACCGGCTGGACCAACGTGGACGGCGCCGACCTGCCCTACGTGCCCTATCACTTCACCATCGAGGAGTCGGGCATCCCGGTGCCGCCGCCGGCCGGTCCCGCGCCGGTGAGCCGCGCCACGCCCGCCGAGGTGCTGGCGCGCATCGCGCGGCTGAACGCCGAGGATGCCGTGCGCAACCTGCAGCATGCCTTCGGCTACTACGTGGACCGGCGCATGTGGGACGACGTGGTCGACCTGTTCACCGACGACGCGCTGGTCGAGATCGCGCCCACCGGGCTGGTACAGGGCTCCGTGCTGCCGGGCGGCAGCTTCCGCGGGCGCGACGGCGTGCGCCGCGCGATGGAGCGGATGGGGCCGGCCGGCCTCACCCAGGGCGTGCTCAACGACCGCATCCTGTTCGACACCGTGGTCACCATCCTGCCGGGCGGGCGGGCGGCCGTGGCCCGCGGCTTCGAACTGGCCATGGTGGGTGACGCCGGCCGTGGCACGCAGTACTGGGAGATCAGCATCTTCCTGAACCGCTTCAGCCTGGAGGGCGGCACGTGGAAGATGCAGGAACTGCACGTGTTCCCGCTGGTGCGGGCACCTTACGGGCGGGGCTGGGGCGATGGCGGCCTGGCGCCGCCGGCCAACCGCGCGCTGCCTGCCTTCGCCGCGCTCAATCCCGCCACCGGGCGCGACGTGCGCATGCGCGGCTTCGAGGTGCTCGGCCGCACGGCCCTCGCGCCGGGGCGCGGCGCGCGCACCGTCGCGCCTGCCGCCTGGGATGCCGCCACGCTCGCCGCCGCGCGCCGCGACCTGGCGCGTTCGATGGCCTGGGACGGCAGCGAGAACATCTCCTCGGCCTACGGCTACTACATCGACGACTTCCAGTGGCCGAGCCTGGGCGCGGTGTTCGCCGAGAAGGGCAACAAGCAGTCGCCCTTCGCCGGCTACTACTTCGGCCGCGAGCGCATCTCCCAGGCCGCCACCTCGATGTACGGCGCCCCGCGCAACACCCCGCGCGCCGGCATCGCCTTCCACTGGCGCATCCAGCCGGTGATCCTGGTGGCCGCCGACGGCCGCTCGGCCAACCTGCGCACGCGCCTGTTCCAGCCGCGTACCGCCAAGCAGCCCGGCAGCGCGCAGATCATGTCGGGCATGTATCCCAACGACCAGACCGTGCTCGAGAATGGTATCTGGCGGCTGTGGACGCTGGAGATCGACGAACCCTACTTCACCATGTCGAGCTGGAAGGAAGGCTGGAACGGCGTGCAGCCCCGGCCCGCGGATGCGCCGCGGCCGCCGCCGAGCCCGCTGGTGCAGCGCTATCCGCCCGACATCCTGATGACCGAGCTGGGCCGCCGCGCGGAAGGGTTCCGAGGCGGCACCGGCGAGACGCTGGAGTGGCCGGACATCCTGCCCATGTGGTTCAACTACCGCAACCCGGTCAGCGGCCGGGTGCCCGAGTACTACTGGCCGGACTGCGTGCCATGCGAACTGCGGCCCGAGGTCAGCATGACCCGCCACGGCTACCTGATGCCACCCACCGGTCCGGAAGACACCGGCCGGTAAGCCCGTCGTGAGCGAGCGCAGCAGGCCATTGCGCCCGGCGCGGCAGGTCGAGCATGCCGTGGTCTACCGGCGCGAGGACGAGTTCGCCAGCCATCCCTACGTGCGTGGCTTCTGGGAGGATGCGCGCGGCCATCTCACCGCCAACTTCTCGCTGGCCACGGTGGACTACCGCGGCGATCCCGATCGCCTGGCGCACATCGGCCTGGTGCGCAGCGCGGGCGGCCGCCGCGCAGTCACCATCCGCTCGGAGGATCGCGGCCGGACCTGGCGGGTGGTCGATGCGGATCCGCGCCGGCCCAACAACGACGTGATGGCCCCGCGCCCGGGCATCGACGGCAGGCCCGGCGGATTGCCCGAGGTCGCGCCGGTGGACTTCACCGACCGCAACGTGCTGGTGTCGAACTTCAACCACCAGTACCTGCGCGAGGATCCGCAGCTCACCGGGTACCTCGCCTGGCTGGACGGCCTCATCGAGGCGCCCGAGCGCCGCGTATTCTGGCGGGTGTCGAAGGACGGCGGTGCGAGCTGGTCGCGCTCGGCGATGCTGCCGCTGGACGGCCTGTACTCGCTGTCCGCGGTGGAGTCGTGCACGGTGCGGCCCGACGGGGAATGCCTGCTGTTCCTCTCCGGCGTGGCCAGCCGCGGCGATCGCAGCCGGCCGCTGGTCTACCGCAGCGTCGGCGGCGGCAGCGACTTCCACTTCCTGTCCTTCATCGTGCCGCGGGAGGACCCGCTGGCCGGCGGCACGGTGCAGATGTACCCGCGCGGCCTGGTGCTGCCCGACGGGCGTCTGCTGTGCACGCTGCGCATCGACCGCGACTGGGCCGGCGACATGTGGACCCACCTCTACGCCAGCGACGACGGCGGCCGCACGTGGTCCTTCCTCTCGCGCGTCAACGATTTCGGTGCCCCGGCCGCGCCGCTGCTGCTGTCCGACGGGCGGCTGGTGATGGTGTATGCCAACCGCCTGCAGCCCTCCGTGCGGGCCGTGGTCAGCGAGGATGGCGGCCGCAGCTTCGGCCCGGAACTCCTGGTGCGGGATGATGGCGGAAGCTGGGACGTCGGCTACCCCCGCGCCTGGGAAGCGGCCCCGGGCGTGGTGGGCGTGCTGTATTACTGGAATACCCGCGACGACCCCATCCAGGTGCACACGGACCGCACCCCGCCCTGGGGCGCCGGCGGGGTGCGCTTCATCGCCCGCAGTTTTTTTGCCGTTGACTGAAATGGACGCGCACGCCGCTGCGCTATGATGCATGCCAAGACCCCCGGCCCCTCCTTCCAGGGAACCCATGAAGAGCGATGCACCGGACGCTGCTTCCCACTCGTCGCGCGTACTGCGGCGAACACAGGGCATTGTCGAGGAGGTCTACGAGCTGATCCGCGCCGACATCATGTCGCTGCGGATCCCGCCCGAGTCGCGGATCTCCATTGACGAGCTGGCCCGCCAGCTCGGCGTGTCGCAGACACCGATCCGCGAGGCGCTGAGCCGGCTGGAGGCCACCGGGCTGGTCACCAAGCGCCACTTCGTGGGCTACTGCTGCGCGCCGCAGCTCAACCGCCAGCAGCTCGACCAGCTCTACGAGATGCGCCTGCTGCTCGAACCCTTCGCGGCCCGCTGCGCCGCCGAACGCATGAGCGACGACGCCATCGAGGCCGCGGAGCGGCTCGTGAAATCGATGGACCCGGCCGCCTCGCGCCGCTCCTACGACCGCTTCGCGGTGCAGGACTCGCAGCTGCACGACCTGATCGCCGCCGGCAGCGGCAATCCGCTGGTGCGCGACGCGCTCTCGCGCCTGCACACCCACCTGCACATCTTCCGCCTGCGCTTCCA
>QGUX01000250.1 GCA_003242275.1 Pseudomonadota bacterium
CCATCCGCCGCCGAGCGGCGCACGATGTCGCGCACCACCGGCATGTCGTGCGCCTCGACCAGACGGCCCAGGGCATAGATCAGCAGCCGCTCGGTGACGTTCTGCACGAACGGCACCGGCTCGGCGAGCAGCGCCTCGCGCAGCTCGTCCGGGTCGCGCACCACCGTGCCGTCCGGGAGCTGGCCGAGCGTGTCGATCTCGGTGCGCGCGAAGCGGTCGATGTGGCGCTTCTTGCCGGTGGCATCGAAGCCCTCGAGCACGAAGCCGATGGGGTCGATGGCGGCATGGCAGGAGTAGCACTGCGGCTTCTGCCGGTGCACCTCGAGCAGCTCGCGCACGGTGGCGGGCTTGTTCTGCGCGTTGGTCTCGGGCAGGGCCTCGACCGCCGGCGGCGGGATCGGCGGCGGCGTGCCCAGGATGCGCTCGAGCACGTAGGCGCCGCGCAGCACCGGCGAGGTGCGGTTCGGGTAGGAGCTGGCCATCAGCACGCCGCCCTTGCCCAGCAGGCCCCAGCGCGTGGAATCCTCCAGCTTGACCTTGCGGAACTGGTCGCCGCGCACGCTGTTGATGCCGTAGTGCAGCGCCACGCGCTCGTTCACGAAGGTGTATGGCGAGGACAGCAGCTCGAGCACGCTGCCGTTGTTGCGGATGATGTCATCCATGAACAGCGCGATCTCCTCGACGAAGTCATCGCGCAGGTCGGCCTGGCCGCTGGCGTAGGGGAAGATCGCCGGGTCGGGCGAGATCTCCGGCAGCTTGGTCAGGTTCAGCCACTGCGCGCCGAAGTTGCGCGCCAGCGTCTCCGAGCGCGGATCGGCCAGCATGCGCTCGACCTGGGCGCGCAGCACCTCGGGCTTGCTGAGCTCGCCCTCGGCGGCGAGGTCGAGCAGGGTGTCGTCCGGCAGGCTGTTCCACAGGAAGAACGACAGCCGCGAGGCCAGCGCCAGGTCGTCGATGCGGTAGATGGAGCCGGGCGGCAGGCGCTCGGGCGACTGGTCGGTGCGGAACAGGAAGTCCGGGTGCGCCAGCACCGCGGTCAGCGCGCGGCGGATGCCGGCGTCGAAGTCCGACTCCCTGCGGCCTTCCTCATAGAAGCGCATCAGCGCGCCCATGTCGCGCTCGGTGACCGGGCGGCGGAAGGCGCGGCGGGCGAAGGAGCGGATCACCTTCTCGGCGCAGGGCGTTTCCTCGGCCGTGGTGCGCGGATAGCAGGCGGCGAAGATGTGCCGGCGCGCCGGCGTCTCGCTCACGCCGGTGGGGTTGAAGGGCCCACGGATCTCGAACGAGGTCACGCGCAGCACGCGGTCCTGGCCGCCGCCGGGCGTGTACATCTGCAGCCGGTCTTCGGACTCGGCGAAGCTCCTGTGGCGGAAGGCCACCACCACGCGGTGCACGCCGGCCCTGGCGTTGAAGCGGATGTTCTTCAGGCGCGCGTTGATGGCCTCGACCGCCGGATCCTGCTGCTGGTCGATGGCCTTCATGTCGGTCTCGCCACCGATCGTGGTCTCGTAGATCAGCTTGCCGTCGAGCGTGACCACGAGGTGGTTCTCGAACTCCATGTTGTAGACCCACAGCGCCTGGGCCATGTTGGCGATGTTGATCACGTACTCGCCGTCGGCCGGGAAGTTGTGGTCCACCGCGATGCCGCCGCGCGTGCCCAGCGGCAGGCCGTCCTCGTGGAAGATCTGCGTGGAGGCGGCAGGGGCGCGGTAGGTGGTGGCGGCGGGCAGCGCGTCCTTGTTGCCCATGGCCTGCACGACCACGATGCGCGCGGCGGCGATGTACTGGTCGAGGAAGGCCGGCGTAATCGACAGCGCGGCGGCCACGTTGTCGAAGCCCTCGCGCGGCTCGTCGCGCGGCAGCAGCTCGGCGGCATTGATCTCGATGCCGAGCAAGTCGCGGACGGCGTTGGCGTATTCCTTGCGGTTCAGGCGCGTCAGGCCCACGTAGCCGGGATTGGGGTGTTGCCTGGCGGCGTCGTCCAGCCGTCCCTCGAGCCAGGATACGAACTGCCGGCGCGCGTTGGCGTCGGGCATCTCGTGGCCGCCCGGCGGCATCTGCTGGCTGCGCAGCTTGCGCACCACCTTCTCGAACACCTCTGCCTCGCTGCCGATGTCGTCCTCGGTCAGCACGTCGAAGGCCACGCCACCGGCCCAGTCCTCGGTGTTGTGGCAGTCGTTGCAGTACTGTTCGAACATCGCCCAGTGGCCCTCGCCGCCGGCATGGCCCGCGGAGGGTGCGGCGGGCGTGTCAGCCATGGCCGGGGCGCCGGCCAGGCCGGTGAGCAGGGCGGCAGCGCCCAGCGCTGCGAAAATGCGAGAATCTGTCTTCAACTCAACCTCTTGCAGGCCCGTCCTGGCAGGGCAAATGCGCCGCCGGGCGGCAGCGAGGATATGCCATACCCGTCGACCCCACCATCGTGGGGCCTCACAGGGGTAGACCCGTTTTGTGCAGGGCGGTTCCGGCGGAGTGGAGCGGTCGCCAACAGGTGAAAATGATGGAAATGCGAGCATCCAAAATGCTGCCCGGGCAGGCGCTGGCATGCCGGTAACCGCCAGCCGCCTCCCGCGGGCTAGCCACATCGAACCGCATCGCGTCCGCCGCCACGGCTGGCTGCGGGCGGCCGTGCTGGGCGCGAACGACGGCCTGATCTCCACCTCCAGCCTGCTGATGGGCGTGTCCGCGGCGCAGCTGTCCGAGGGCAGCGTGATCGTGGCGGGCCTGGCCGGCCTCGTGGGCGGCGCGTTGTCGATGGCGGCGGGCGAATACGTCTCGGTCTCCTCGCAGGCCGACAGCGAGCGCGCCGACCTGGCGCGCGAGCGGCAGGAACTGGCGCAGTATCCCGAGGCCGAGCATCGCGAGCTGGTGGGCATCTACATGCAGTACGGCCTGTCGCGCGAGACCGCCGAGCAGGTGGCGCGCGAGATGGAGGCGCACGACGTGCTGGCCGCGCATGCGCGCAGCGAGCTGGGCATCACCGAGCTGACGCGCGCGCGGCCGGTGTCCGCGGCGCTGGCCTCGATGACCGCCTTCGCCATGGGTGCGGCCGCACCGCTGCTTTTCTATGCCCTGATGCCGGCCGGGCTGCGCGAGGAGCTGCTGTTCGGCGCCTCGCTGGCGCTGCTGATGGTGCTGGGCGCCCTCGCGGCGCGGCTGGGTGGTGCACCGCGCCTGCGGGCCGCGCTGCGCGTGGGCGTCTTCGGCCTGCTCGCCATGGGAGGCTCGGCGCTGGTCGGCCGGCTGTTCGGGGTGGACATCGCATGAGCGCGCCCGGGGCTTCGGTATCCGCCGCCAGCCCGCTGGCCCTGCGGCCGGCGGAGCAGGCCGATGCCGATGCACTGGCATTGGTGGGCGCCGCCACCTTCCTCGAGAGCTACGCGCACCTGCTGCCGGCCAGCGACATCCTCGCGCACGTGGCGCGCCAGCATGCCCCCGCGGTGTACCGCAAGTACCTCGAGGACCCGGCCTGCCGCTGCTGGATCGCCGAGCACCTGCCTGGCCGGGCGCCGGTGGGGTATCTGGTGGCCACGCCGCCGGACCTGCCCCTGCCCGACATCGACCTGGCGCTGGACTGGGAGATCCGCCGCATCTACCTGCTGCACCGGTTCCAGGGCCTGCGCCTGGGGCGGCAGCTGATGGAGGCCGCGCTGGACGCGGCGCGTGCCATGGGCCGGCGGCGCGTGCTGCTGGGCGTGTACTCGCGCAACGAGGCGGCGCTGCGGTTCTACGACCGGCTGGGGTTCACCCGGGTCGGCACCCGCTCCTTCCGGGTCGGGCACAACGACTACCACGATTACATTCTGGGACGGGCGCCCTGACGTGCCGCGCAGGGAAATGCTAGGGTCGCGCCCCACGATGCAACGCACCCAGGGAGAGGCCGCCGCGACACGCCGGCGCAAGGCCACCAAGGCCACGAAGGCCCGCGCCACGAAGGCGCGGAACACGGATCCGGCCGCGCCACTGCCACCGGTCTCGGTGGTCATCCTGGCGGCCGGGCAGGGCAAGCGCATGAACTCGGCGCTGCCCAAGGTGCTGCAGCCGCTGGCCGGCAAGCCGCTGCTCCGCCATGTGCTCGACGTGGCGCGGGAGCTCGGGCCGGCCGCCGTGCACGTGGTGTACGGGCATGGTGGCGAGCAGGTGCGTGCCGCCTTCCCCGACGAGCCCGTGCACTGGGCGCTGCAGGCCGAACAGAAGGGCACCGGCCATGCGGTGATGCAGGCCATGCCGGCCATTCCCGACGAGCATCTCGTGCTGGTGCTCTATGGCGACGTGCCGCTGCTGCGCGCCTCGACGCTGCGCACGCTGGTCGCGCTGGCAGGAGCTGATGCGCTGGCGCTGCTGACCGTGCAGCTCGCCGATCCCACCGGCTACGGGCGCATCGTGCGCGATGCCCGTGGCAACGTGCGCGGCATCGTCGAGGAGAAGGATGCCAGCGCGGCGCAGAAGCGCATCCGCGAGGGCAATACCGGCGTGATGGCGCTGCCCGCCGCGCGCCTGCGCTCGTGGCTGGCCGAACTGCGCTGCGACAACGCGCAGGGCGAGTACTACCTCACCGACGTGTTCGGCGGCGCGGCGAAGGCGCGCGGCCCGGGCGGGCCCCGGGCCGCGCGGACGGGGCCGAGGGGCGGGGGCTCCAAAACACCCCCGACCCCGCGCCCGCGGAGTCG
>QGUX01000251.1 GCA_003242275.1 Pseudomonadota bacterium
GCCCGGCGCCCACGCGGGGGAAACCACCGCCCGCCGCTACCCGCCCAACACCCGCGTGTTCGGCAAGGTCACCAACATCGCCGACTACGGCGCGTTCGTCGAGATCGAGGATGGCGTCGAGGGCCTGGTGCACGTGTCCGAGATGGACTGGACCAACAAGAACGTCAATCCGTCCAAGGTCGTGCAGACCGGCGAGGAAGTCGAGGTCATGGTGCTCGACGTGGACGAGGAGCGCCGCCGCATCTCCCTCGGCCTCAAGCAGTGCAAGGCCAATCCGTGGAAGGAGTTCGCCGAGAACTACAACCGCGGCGACAAGGTCTCCGGCCAGGTCAAGTCGATCACCGACTTCGGCATCTTCATCGGCCTGCCGGGCAACATCGACGGCCTGGTGCACCTGTCGGACATCTCCTGGGACATCCCCGGCGAGGAGGCCGTGCGCAGCTACCAGAAGGGCCAGCTCATCGAGGCCATGGTGCTGTCCATCGACCCGGAGCGCGAGCGCATCTCGCTGGGCATCAAGCAGCTGGCCAAGGACCCGTTCTCGGCCTACGTGGCCGAGCATCCGCGCGGCAGCATCGTCAGCGGCACGGTGACCGAGGTGGACGCGCGCGGTGCCGTGGTCGACCTGGGCAATGGCGTGGAGGGCCAGCTCCGGGCCACCGAGCTGGGCCGCGACCGCGTCGACGACGCCCGCACGGTGCTGAAGGTGGGCGACACCGTCGAGGCCAAGTTCGTCGGCGTCGACCGCAAGACCCGCACCATCACCCTGTCGGTCAAGGCGAAGGAAATCCACGAAGAAGCCGAGGCGGTGCAGAGCTATCGCACCGAATCCGGTGGCGGTTCCTCGGGCACCAGCCTGGGTGACCTGCTCAAGGAGCAGATCGGCAACGATCGCGACTGAGCGCAACGGCCAGGGGAGGCAGGGCGTCGCGCCACGCCTCCCTCCGGCCGCATCCAGGACGGACTTTCATGACGAAGTCGGAACTGATCGAGATCATCACGGCCAAGCAGAAGCACCTGCCGGCGCGCGACGTCGAGCTGGCGCTGAAGCAGATCCTGGAGATCATGAGCGATGCGCTGGCGCAGGGCCAGCGCATCGAGATCAGGGGCTTCGGCAGCTTCTCGCTGCACTTCCGCCCGCCCCGGCAGGGGCGCAATCCCAAGACCGGCGAGGCCGTGGCGCTGGCCGGCAAGCACGTGCCGCACTTCAAGCCTGGCAAGGACCTGCGCGAGCGGGTCAACGAAAGCATCGGGACCCCGATCCGGGATTGACGCGCCTGTTTCGGCGCAAACGGCACCGAAAGCGCCGGCCCTTTCCTCCGGCTGGATCTCCACACTGGCGCTGCGGCCATGTTGGCCGCGTCCATTCCAACCGGAGGTCTTGCATGCGTTCCAGAAGGGTTTCCCTCGCCGCACTGGGTCTGGGCCTGCTGCTGCTCGTGTTCGGCGCGTCGGCGCCGGCCGCAGAGGTCGACATCAACGCCGCCGATGCGGCCACGCTTGCGCGCGAGCTGAAGGGCATCGGCCTGAAGCGCGCCGAGGCCATCGTCGAGTACCGCCAGAAGCACGGCCCGTTCAAGTCCGCCGACGAGCTGGCGCTGGTCAAGGGCATCGGTCCCGCCGCCATCGAGAAGAACAGGGCGCTGATCCGCGTGGGGCAGAAGGCCGCCCCCGCGAAGTCGCCGCCGGCTGCGCCCGCCCGCCAGGCCGGTGCGGCCCCGTCGAAGAAGTGAGCATCCCCGCGCGGTCGGAAGCGTCCGACGCCGGTGGCCGTGATCCCCGTCATCCAGGCCGGTCCTGCCTCCTGTACCATGGGTTCGTTCTTGAACCCGGAGTGTCAGGGAGGTTGCGGCATCACGATGACCACTTTGAGACGGGCAACGGACCTCAAGAAGATCCGTACGGCGGTGTTTCCCGTGGCCGGCAGGGGTACGCGATTCCTTCCCGCCACCAAGGCAAGTCCCAAGGAAATGCTGCCGGTGGTCGACAAGCCGCTCATCCAGTACGCCGTCGAGGAGGCCCTGGCCGCGGGCGCGACGCGGCTGGTGTTCATCACCGGCGCATCCAAGCGCGCCATCGAGGACCACTTCGACACCGATGCGGAACTGGAGAAGCTGCTGGAGTCGCAGGGCAAGTCCGAGCTGGCCGACACGCTGCGCAGCGTGCTGCCCTCGAACGCCACCTGCATCTACATCCGCCAGCCGGCGCCGCTGGGGCTGGGCCATGCGGTGCTGTGTGCGCGGCCGGCGGTGGGATACGAGCCCTTCTTCGTGCACCTCGCCGACGACCTGATCGATGCCGACCCGCCATGCCTGAAGCAGATGGCCGAGGTGCATGCGGCCCACGACTGGTCGGCGGTGCTGGGCGTGGAGGAGGTCGATCCGACCGAGACTGACAAGTACGGCATCGTCGACACCGGTGGCTCGAAAGAGAGCGTGGCCCGGATCAATGCCATCGTGGAGAAACCGGAGCCCTCAAGGGCGCCGTCGAACCTCGCCGTGGTGGGTCGCTACATCCTCACGCCCGCCATCTTCGACCATCTGGAGCAGATCGGCGCCGGCGCGGGCGGGGAGATCCAGCTCACCGACGGCATCGCGCGGTTGATGGAGGACGAGGCCGTCTACGCCTACCGCTTCCAGGGCAAGCGTTACGACTGCGGCAGCAAGCTGGGATACCTGCAGGCCACGGTGGAATACGGCCTGAAGCACGAGAAGCTCGGCGAGCCCTTCCGTGCGTACCTGAAGCAGATCACCTGCTGAGGCAAAGGCCCGTGCCGGTGCCCAGCCGCCATCCGGCGGAAGGCACTTCCCGCAACGGGCCTGGACCTTTCCTCCCTCGCCGGGGCATCAGTCGCCCCCGCGCGCCCAGTCGTCCCACGGGGACGGCATGTGGTAGGGCACGGTCAGGAAGTTCGCCTCGATCTGCTCGATCATGCCGTCCTTGATCTTGAACAGCTCGAGCAGGTAGAAGCTGTGCGGCCGGTGCAGCAGCGGCGCCTGCAGGGTGCCGTCGGTGAGCCGGTACTCGCCCAGCCGGCCGGTCTTGTCGATGAAGCCGCCTGCCAGCACCAGCCCGCGCTCCTCGTCCACCAGCGGGAAGCGGCGGCCGCGCAGCCGGTCGTTGTAGCGGTAATAGCCCATCCGGAACTGCTCCTCGCAGCCCAGCTTCGATACCGGCGTGACCGTGAAGCCGGGGTTGTGCGTGGTGCGCACGCCGTTCTCCACGCGCGCGCAGTTGGGGTGGAACTTGGTGTACAGCGTGCCGTCGTTGAGCTGCAGGGTGTCGAAGTAGCCGTCGGCCAGCGTGATCATCTGCGCCCGCGGCACACGCCGTTCCGGCGGCAGGATCTCGTTCATCACCGGCTTGTGCTCGAACTTCTGGTCCTCGAACTTGATGCCCGAGTCCGCCTGGCGGACGATCAGGGTCTCGACTTCGGAGATGGAGCCGTCGGCCTCCACCTTCAGGCGCACCGTGTAGGCCGAGGTGTCGGTGGTCTCGGTGACCGTGCCGAAGAAGCCCACCTGGCCGGTGAGCGTGTCGGCGAAGCGCAGGTCGTACTCGCCCAGGGCGGTGATGGTGCCCCACAGGCCGTCGCCCACCATGAGGGCGACGTTGTTCTCGGTGTTTCGGACGCGGGGCGCCCATTTCACCTTGGAGGGGTCGCGCGCCTTCAGGGCGGCCAGGTAGCTGTCGAGCGCGCGGTACAGGTCGGCCCGCGTGGTGCGGACCGGCGCGGCGTTCTGGCGCGGGTCGCGCGTCCACTGCTCGGCCGCGGGGGCAATGGCGGCCGTGGCCAGTCCGGACAGGACCAGGGCGCCCAGCAGCGCCCGGCGGAATGGTGCTTTCATCGGTCGGATCCCCCCATGCAGAAGTGTTGGAATAGCCTTTCCGGACATTCTAACATCGCCTCCTGACGGCTCCGTCCGGGCCGCTCGTCTTCGGGGGGATGATGGATCCTGAACTGTTCTCGACCATGGACCAGCCGCGCTTCGAGTTCGCGCTGGAGGTTCGGCTCCGCTTCACGCGGGTCCAGCAGATCACGCCGCTGCCCACCGGCGGCATCCGCAGCGCGGTGTACGTGGATTCCGGTGAATTCCACGGGCCGACGCTCAAGGGCAAGGCGGTGCCCAATTCCGGCGGCGACTATGCGCTGTTCCGGCCCGACGACGTGGCCGTGTTCGATGCCCGCTACATGCTGCAGGAGGACGACGGCACGCTGATCCTGCTGCACAACAAGGGCTTCCTGTGGGGCAGGAAGCCCGACGTGATGGACCGGCTGCGCAAGTGGGCCTTCGAGGGCGGCGAGCCGGTGCCGCATGCCGAGTACTACCTGCGGGCCACGCCCACCTTCGAGACCAGCGTGGGCAAGCACGACTGGCTGACCAAGCACGTGTTCGTCGGCATCGGTGAGCGCAAGCCCGACGGCAACCTGCTGCGCTACTACAAGGTGACCTGATGAAGCTGACCCTGCCGCCCGGGCTCACCGCCTCGCAGTTCGACCGGGCGCTGAAGGATTTCGCCGGGGTGGTGGGCGAGCAGTGGTTGCTGGCCACCGACCTCGACCGCGACACCTACCTCGACCACTTCGCGGTGGACGAGTCCGCGCACGCGCCTTCGGCCGCGGTGGCGCCGATCACCGTCGAGGAAGTGCAGGAG
>QGUX01000252.1 GCA_003242275.1 Pseudomonadota bacterium
TGTGTTTTTTGTTTTTTTGTCAAGGCAGAAGAGGGCAACGGGATAGGGATTCGTTTTCTTGGGTCGGGAAATTTGATAAGAGGCCGGCCAGGGGCAGCTCGAGGCCGAACTGGCCGGCGGCGATGAACCCATCGAGCGGCTGGCCGGGCAGCTCAACGAACTGCTGGCGCGCAAGCTGGAGATCGAGGGCGAGCTGTCGGCCGCGCGGCGCGACCTGGAGAACGTCGATGCCGAGCTGCGCGCCCTGGACGAGAAGCGCCTGCAGGCCGAGCGCCGCGTCGAGGCCGCCCGCGAGGAGCTGGAGAAGGCGCGCCTCGCCGCGCAGGAGACGCGCCTGCGGCGCGAGTCGCTGCTCGAGCAGTTCGAGCAGACCCGCCTGGTGCTCGAGGAGGTGCTGGCGGCGCTGCCGGCGGACGCCACCATCCTGGACCGCGAGGACCGCCTCGCCGCCGTGCAGGCCGACATCGCCAGGCTCGGCGCGGTGAACCTCGCCGCCATCGACGAACTCAAGGAGCAGGCCGAGCGCAAGGAATTCCTCGATTCGCAGTGGAAGGACCTGACCGAGGCGCTGGAGTCGCTCGAGCAGGCCATGCAGAAGATCGACCGCGAGACGCGCACGCGCTTCGAGACCACCTTCGAGCGCATCAACGACGGCCTGAAGGAGAAGTTCCCGCGCCTGTTCGGCGGCGGGCATGCCTACCTCGAGCTGGTGGGCGATGACGTGCTCTCCGCCGGCGTGGCGGTGATGGCGCGGCCGCCCGGCAAGAGGAACAGCACCATCTCGCAGCTCTCCGGCGGCGAGAAGGCGCTGACCGCGGTGGCGCTGGTGTTCTCGATCTTCGACCTGAACCCGGCGCCATTCTGCCTGCTCGACGAGGTGGACGCGCCGCTGGACGAGCACAACGTCGGCCGCTTCTGCGACATCGTGCGCGAGATGTCCTCGCGCGTGCAGTTCATCTTCATCACGCACAACAAGACCACCATGGAACTGGCCGAGCAGCTCATCGGTGTCACCATGCACGAGCCGGGCGTCTCCCGCCTGGTCAGCGTCGACGTGGAAGAGGCCGTGCGGCTGGCCGCGGTGTAGACGGGGAGCGACTGAAATGCCGGAACTGCGCTGGGCACTGATCGGGCTGGGCGTACTGTTCATTGCCGGGCTGGCGATATGGGAATGGCGGCGCAACAGGCGCCGCTACTCGCAGGCCGCCGAGGCGGGCGCCGGCGTACTGCCGCAGGCGGGCGGGGAAACCTGGCAGGGGCGGCGCATCGAGCCGCGCATCGACAGCCTGGGGCCGGATGTTCCCGAGGCGCCCATCGACGACGTGCCGGTGATCCACCCCACCGGCGGCCCGTCGGAGGTCAGCCTCCGGGTCGCCCCCGAAGCCGCGGTGGACGTGCCCGCCGCCGCCTCGCGCAGCCCTGCGGGCGCCGCGCAGGATGGGCAGGCCCGGGATGATGCAGAGGGCGCCGGGGCGCCCGAGGAGTACCCGGACGGGCAGGGGGAAGGGGACGTTCCTGCGGCCGATGACGTCGCTCCCGCGCCGGCGGCAGCCGCACCTGCCACCTCTTCTTCCACTTCCCGGGGCGCCAGGACGCCGGTTGCCATCCGCTGGCCGCCCGAACGGGCCGATCGCGTGCTGACGCTGCGCCTGACCAGCGCCCAGGGGGCGCTGCTTCCCGGACGCGCGGTGCGCCTGGCCCTGGAGCAGGCCGGTCTCGTGCACGGCCCGCAGCGCATCTACCACCGCGTCACCGAGGACGGCGCCGTGCTGGTGTCGGCCGCCAACATGCTGCGGCCGGGTGATCTCGACCCGGCCGGGATGGACGAGCAGCAGTTCCGCGGCATCTCGCTGTTCAGCGTGCTGCCGGGGGCACTGCCGCCGGTGCGCATGCTGGAGGAACTGGTGGCGGTGGCGCGCGCGGTGGCCTGGCGGCTCGGCGCCGTGGTGCAGGACGAACACGGCGAGGAACTGGACGGCGAGAAGCTGGTGAAGCTCAGGCAGTCGCTGCCCGACGGGCCGGAACACGGGATCGCCTGACATGGCCGAATCTCCGCGCGAGCGCATCCAGGCTCTGCGCGACCTGATCGCGTACCACGACCAGCGGTATTACGCCGAGGACAAGCCCGAGATTCCCGACGCGGAATACGATGCCCTCAAGCGCGAGCTGATCGAGCTGGAGGCCGCGTTTCCGGAACTGGCCAGCCCCGAGTCGCCCACGCAGCGCGTCGGCGCGCGGCCCGCGCCGGGCTTCGCGGTGGTGCGGCATGCCGTGCCCATGCTGTCCCTGTCGAATGCCTTCAGCGAGGAGGAGGTGCGCGACTTCGTGCGCCGCATCGAGGAGAAGCTGGGCGTCCACCCGGCGCGCTTCTCGGCCGAGGTGAAGCTCGACGGCCTGGCGGTGAACCTGCGCTACGTCGACGGCGGGTTCGTGCAGGGTGCGACGCGCGGTGACGGCACCACCGGCGAGGACGTCACGGCCAACCTGAAGACGGTGAAGGACGTGCCGCGCAAGCTCCACGGCACGGGCTGGCCGAAGGTGATCGACGTGCGCGGCGAGATCTACATGCCGCGCGAGCAGTTCGAGCGTTACAACGAACACATGCGCGCCACCGGCGGCAAGGTGCTGGCCAATCCGCGCAATGGCGCGGCCGGTTCGCTGCGCCAGCTCGACCCGGCGGTGACCGCGCGCCGGCCGCTGGCCTTCATGGCCTACGGCGTGGGCGAGGTCCAGGGCGGCACGCTGCCGGACACCCATTCTGCGCAGCTCGCGCAGCTGGCGCAGTGGGGCTTCCCGGTCAGCGACCTGAACGAGGTGGTGGAGGGCGCGGAGGGCCTGCTCGACTATTACCGCCGCATCGGCGCCAGGCGCGACTCGCTGCCTTTCGACATCGACGGCGTGGTGTACAAGCTCGACGACCTGGCCGGCCAGCAGGCCATGGGCTTCGTGTCACGCGCGCCGCGCTGGGCCATCGCGCACAAGTACCCGGCGCAGGAACAGTCCACCGTGGTCGAGGCCATCGAGGTCCAGATCGGCCGCACCGGTGCGGCCACGCCGGTGGCGCGGCTGAAGCCGGTGCAGGTTGCCGGCGTCACGGTCACCAACGCCACCCTGCACAACGCCGACCAGATCGCGCGCCTGGACGTGCGCGTGGGTGACACCGTGATCGTGCGACGCGCGGGCGACGTGATTCCCGAGGTGGTCAGCGTGATCAAGGCGCGCCGGCCCGAGGGCACGAAGCCCTGGGCCATGCCGTCGAAGTGCCCCGTGTGCGGTTCGGCGCTGGTGCGCGCGGAGGGCGCCGCAGTGTGGCGCTGCTCCGGCGAGCTGGCCTGCCCGGCCCAGCGCAAGGAGGCCATCCGCCACTTCGCCTCGCGCCGCGCCCTGGACATCGAGGGCCTGGGCGACCGTTACATCGAGGACCTGTGCTCGCTGGGCTTCGTCGAGAACGTCGCGGACCTGTATTCACTGAAGCTCGAGGACCTGCTCGAGATGAAGCGCCGCGCCGACGAGCGTGACGGCCGCACGCCCGAGACGGTGAAGTCCGGCAAGGTGGCCACGAAGTGGGCGCAGAACCTGATCGACGCCATCGACCGGAGCCGCCAGACCACGCTGCCGCGCTTCCTGTTCGCGCTGGGCATCGGCCAGGTCGGCGAGGCCACCGCGGCCGCGCTGGCCCGTCAGTTCGGCACGCTGGAGGCGCTGCGCCGGGCCGGCATCGAGGAACTGCAGGCCACGCCCGACGTCGGGCCGGTGGTCGCCGCGCAGATCGCGGCCTTCTTCGCCAACGAGCGCAACAACCAGGTGGTGGACAGGCTGCTCGCCGCGGGAATCCGCTGGCCCGACGTGCCGCGCCCGACGGCCGCCGAACAGCCGCTGGCCGGCAAGACCATCGTGCTCACCGGCACGCTCGGAAGCATGACGCGCGAGGAGGCCACGGAGAAGCTCGCGGCGCTGGGCGCGAAGGTGGCCGGCAGCGTGTCGCGCAAGACCAGCTACGTGGTGGCGGGCGAGGAGGCCGGTTCAAAGCTCGCAAAGGCGCGCGAACTGGGCGTGCCGGTGCTCGACGAGGCCGGGCTGAAGGAACTGCTGGCCGGCCGCCTGCCCCGGTAAGCGCGTGCTGGTCGCCTTCAACAAGCCCTTCGGCGTGCTGTGCCGCTTCACGCCCGAGGAGGGGCGCAGCACGCTGGCCGATTACATCCCCATTCCGCGCGTCTACCCGGCGGGAAGGCTGGACGCCGACAGCGAGGGCCTGGTGCTGCTCACCGACGACGGCCCGCTGCAGGCACGCATCAGCGATCCGCGCCACAAGGTGCCCAAGGTGTACCTGGCGCAGGTGGAGGGCATTCCCACCGACGAGGCCATCGCGGCCCTGCGCAAGGGCGTGCACCTGGGCGACCATGTGACCCTGCCGGCCGGCGCGCACCGCATCGACGAGCCGGCGTGGCTGTGGCCGCGCGATCCACCCATCCGCCATCGCCTGCGCGTGCCGACGGCATGGCTGGAGATCACCCTGCGCGAAGGACGCAACCGCCAGGTGCGGCGCATGACCGCGAAGGTGGGATTCCCCACGCTGAGGCTGATCCGCTGGTCCGTCGGCGGCGTGACGCTGGAGGACCTGCCGCCGGGCAG
>QGUX01000253.1 GCA_003242275.1 Pseudomonadota bacterium
TTTATTTTCACAATTTCAACTTTTCAATTCATTTCGACCCGATCTATGAGTGCGCAAAGGAGTTCGAGAAGTTCATTCTTCCGTACCTCCTGAAAGACCTTCCCCCTGAGGTGAAGATGCATGAAAGGCTTCCGATCATGAGTGCAAGGTTTGCGAATGCGTCGCATAATTCTGCGCTTCAGCGGGCAGGCGACAAATAAAGTGCTCGGCCGCGGGCGGTCGACTCATAGACACTTACTCAGCCAGTGGCGCGCCAGAGTGCTGATAGGCTGGCGTGCCGCCGCTTAGGCGAGACCTTCTGGGAGCTTCGTAAGTCATGTCCAGTTCGAAGCCCAAGTTGTATGTTACGAAGCTAGCGGCTGCTCAACGACAACTTCGTGCAGCCATCCGGATGTACTTCTCCAGAGAAGACGAGCTCGCAATACATACCGTAGCGTCTGCAGCGTACCGTCTAATCGCAGACCTGAAGAAACATCGTGGCAGAGATGAGGTCGGTGACTATTACCTGACGTCAATCTTCTATTGTGTGCGTGATTATCGTCGAGAAACTCTTCCACGATATTTGGCCGATGATGCTCGGGTCATGGCATGGATCAAGGATATCGCCAAGGCTCTTCCGATTGCGTCTGATTCAAAGTTTGAAGATATAAAGGCCGAGGTTTCGCCGGAGATTGCTGCCGCCTTTTGGCGCAAGCACACGTTCGCCGCCAACTTCTTGAAGCATGCGGACCGCGATGCGGGTGCCTCTCTCGATCTTGACAGGATCGACAACTTGGAATTGCTGGTTCTTGCCTTGAGTTCCTGCAGCGACCTAACCACGGATTCTTTGGGCACAGAAGGTCTGATTCTCTGGCTCTACTTTTGTGTGGAGAAAGGAATCATCGAAGGAGTACCTGAGGAGATCCACGGTGCTGCTGTCAAGCTCAGTTCCATGGATCCTCTGGCGAGGCTTGATTGTTGTCGTACGTTGATAAACCAACTTGGCGAGCGTCCCGGTCTCACTTAATAACGCCCCACAATGCGGCACCCAAGAAGGACTCGGCAGCAGATGGCGGCACGCAGAATGCAAGGGGAGTGTTGGCAAAGTGGCCGATGCAGCTCGCTTCCCCTTTCCAAGGCACGCTCCGGCCGTCAGAGGATTTGGTGGCGGCGAAAGTCATTCATTTGCAGATGCTTCCGTACTCCGCGGAATCGGAAGATACGGATGGTTTCGTAGGACCTGCTGCTTCGCCGCCTGCGTGCTGACAGGCGGGTTCGCTGCTAGTCTGGTAGTCAGGCAGCTGCCCGAGCGTCCTTCATGAGCGAAACCAGGCCCCCCGCACCCCTGAGTCCTGATCGACGAGTCGAGTCCGTGGGCGATACGCATCGTCTCCTGGAGGCTTCCTTGCAGCAGCCAGCAGCCACCGTCCTCCTGCTCGAATCCGACCTGGGGCCGGGCTTCTTTGACCTGCGTACCGGCCTCGCCGGTGATTTGCTCCAGAAGTTCGTGAACATCCGGATCCCCCTGGCCATCGTCGTGGAAGAGCCCGGGGGCCACGGGGAGCGCTTCCGCGAACTGGCCCGTGAGCATCGCACCCACCCGCTGGCAAGATTCTTCACATCCGAGCTGGAGGCCCGCAGCTGGCTTGACGAAAAGCACAAGGAACTCGCAATTCTTGAACCGGAGGCGCGTTGAAGCCTGACAGGCTGTTCCGGGTCCTCACCCTCGTCGCCGCCCTCGGTATCGCCTGGCTGGCGACCGGGCGGTGGAATGCGCCGGAGAAGGACCTTCGCCCGGAAGCCGCGCCGGCGGACATCGTCCTCGCCGAAGCCTTCGAGGCCCGGCGCAGCAACCTGCTGGTCCAGGGCCGCGGCACGGTCATCCGCATCCTCCCCGACGACAACGACGGCAGCCGCCACCAGCGCTTCATCCTGCAACTGGACTCCGGCCATACGCTGCTGGTCGCCCACAACATCGACCTCGCGCCTCGTATCCCCGACCTCAAGGTTGGCGACGTCGTGGAGTTCTCCGGCGAGTACGAATGGAACCCCCAGGGTGGCGTCATCCACTGGACGCACCATGATCCGCAGGGCCGCCACCCCGCTGGCTGGCTGCGCTACCAGGGCAAGACCTACCAGTAACCCGTCCCCTTCCTTGGGCCCAAACGCAACGAGGGCGTGCCAGTCTCCCGGCACGCCCGCGTCGTATCAGCAGGGCCATCGGACCCGCAGGCGCTTACGCCCCCCGTGCGTCCTTCACCGCCAGCGCCAGCCGCCGGATCCCCTCATCGATCTGCTCCGGCGTCAGCGCACAGAACGGCAACCTCAGGAACCGCTCTCCACCGCCACTCGGGAAGAACGCCAACCCGTCCGCCAGGTTCAGGTTGTACTTCGTCGCCGCCTCGCGCACCGCCGTCGTCGACGTCCCCTCCGGCAGCGTCACCGACAGGAAGAACCCGCCATTCGGCCGCGTGGCCACCGCATCCGGCATGTGCTTGTCGATCGCCGCCAGCGTGGCATCCAGTCGCGGCGCATACAGCTTCTTCAGCCGCTCGATCTGCGGACCGAGCTGGCCGGCCGCGCACCACTCGGCGGTGACGCCGTGCGCGAAGTAGCCCGGCGAGATGTACGTGTCCTCGGCCACCTTGCCGATCTTCGCCAGCTTCGCCGGGTCGCCGATCATGAACCCGGCGCGTACGCCGGGCGCGATCAGCTTGGTGAACGAGCTCATGTGCAGCACGCGCCCGGGCGCGAGCGAGTACAGCGTGGGCTCGTCGGTGCCGCGGTAGCGCAGCAGGCGATATGGCGCGTCCTCGAGCAGCAGGAAGTCATGCTTCTCGGCCAGCTCCACCAGCCGCTTGCGCTTCTCCAGCGAGCAGGTGGCGCCGGCGGGATTCTGGAAATCCGGGATCACGTAGAACAGCTTCGGCACGCGCCGCGCGAGCATCTTCTCCAGCGCGTCGATGTCCGGCCCGTCGGCCTCGAGCGGCACGCCCTCCACCTCCATGCCATTGCGGCGGAACAGCTTGATGGCGCGGTCGTAGCTGGGCGACTCGGTGTAGACGAGATCGCCGCGCGAGAGCAGCCCGATGCACAGGAACTCCACCAGCTCCAGCGAGCCATTGCCCACCAGCACACGGTCGGCGGCAACGCCCTGCCACTTCGCCAGCCACTCGCGGAACTGCGCCAGGCCGGCGGCGGGTCCGTACTGCAGCACGGCCACGGCCTGCTTCTCGAGCACGCGGCGGGCGGCTTCGGCCAGTTCGGCCTCGGGGAAGGACTCATTCGCGGGCACGCCGCGGGTGAAGTTGATCGGCTCGAGGGCTGACATGTGGGATCCCGGAAGGGTGGGAAAAGGTTGGATAGGGAGGATAGGGGCCTCAAAGGGCGGGCGCATTCTATGGAAAACGTCCCATTACATCCACGCACCCCTGGGTTAACCTCGTCGCATTGCCACCACTGCATCGGGGGATTTCCGGCTTGGACAGCGATCGCCCTTCCCACCCGGTCCGCCACCACCGCCTGCGCCGCGCCCTGGGGGCGATGCTGCTGGCGCTGGGCCTGGCCGCGGCGGGGGTTTCCGCCCCGGCCCGGGCCGAGCCGCCGATGTGGGTGGTCCGCGACGCCGATTCCACGATCTACCTGTTCGGCACCGCCCACCTGCTCGACCCCTCCATCGAATGGCGCACGGAGCGGGTGCAGAAGGCGCTGGACGACGCCACCCAGCTGTGGGTGGAGATCGCCATCCCGCCGGGCGGGGAGCTGCAGATGGCCATGGCCATGCTGCAGCGCGCGCTCTCGCCGGACAAACCCCTGTCCAGCCAGCTCACCGAGGCTGAGCAGAAGCAGCTGAGGAAGCTCCTGGCCCGCCTGCCGGACGGGGCGGCGCTGGGCATGGTGATCGAGTCGACCAAACCCTGGTTCGCTACGGTCCTCCTGGGCACGGCGCCGCTGATGGCAGCGGGCTACGACGCCCAGGCCGGCGCCGACATGGTGCTGATGCGCGTGGCGCGGGAGCAGGGCGACGAGGTGCTGGGGCTGGAGACGGCCGAGCAGCAGATCGAGTGGCTGGCCTCGGCGCCGGAGGAGGAGCAGCTCGCGGCGCTGAAGAGGCTGCTGGCCATCCCGGAAGACGAGTTCGACGCCTCCATCCGCGAGATGGACGAGGCGGTGCGCGCCTGGATGAAGGGCGACCCGAAGCCACTGGAAAAGGTGGGCGAGGCGTGGCGAACGGGCCAGGACAGCGCGCTGTCGGCGGCCACCTCCTACGAGCAGATGATCGTCCGCCGCAACGAGAACTGGGCCGAGCAGATCGAGAAGCTGATGGCGGGATCCGGCGTGGCCTTCGTGGCGGTGGGCGCGGGCCACCTCGTGGGTCCGGACAGCCTGCAGGAGAAGCTCAAGGCGCGCGGCCTGCGCGTCACGCGCCACTGAGGCGAGGCGGATCGGCCGGCGCCCGCGCGCGGACCGTCGCGCGCCCCGGCCTCAGCCGCCGGCCGCGACGCCGGCGATCAGCTCGCGGATCGACGCCATGCCGCGCTGCTCGAGGTACGTGGCGATGCCGCGGTTGATCTTGTGGCACACCAGCGGGTCGTAGAACAGCGCCGTGCCCACGCCCACCGCGGTGGCGCCGGCATGCAGGA
>QGUX01000017.1 GCA_003242275.1 Pseudomonadota bacterium
TTGCCCATGGTGGGGTGGGGGGGGGGCATTCGGCACTTCCCGGCGGCGGGGGGCTGTGGCTGGATCGGGGGAGGGAAGGACGAGGCCGGGCGGCGGCGGGGGGGGGGGGGGAGGGGCGCGCCGCGGACAGCCGGCGCATGGACCTTGGCGGTGACCTGGAAGGGCAGTGGTTGCGCCGGAACTTGCGCGCCCCTCCCCCCCCACAGCACACCCGCGCTGCGTCGAGGTGGATTCGGGCACGATGCAGGGGCGGCGCCGTGGCGCCAGGGCCTCAATGAAGCGCCCGCACCACCCCGCCATCATGCACGACCCGCCCCCCGACGATGGTCATCACGCTCTGCGTCCCCGGCAGCCCTTCCGCAGGAACGTCGAGGATGTCCTGCGAGAGCACGGCCAGGTCGGCGAGCCTGCCCACGGCCAGTGATCCCTTCTCCTGTTCTGCGAATTCGGCGTATGCCGAACCTGCCGTGTAGGCGGTGAGGGCCTGTTCGCGGGTCAGCGCTTCCTCGGGGCGCAGCGGGTGGAGGGTGGCCAGCATGATGTTGAGGTAGGGATTGATCGGGCCATCCGAGCCGAGCGCGAACGGGATGCCGGCCTCGATGAGGGTGCGCGCGTGGACGAACGGAGTGTCCGGGGAGTAGCGGACCGGGACGATGTCGGTGAGGGTGAAATGCGTCGGGTTCTGCACCACGACGATGCCGGCGGCCCTGGCGCGTTCGACGAGGTCGCCGCTCACGCCGTCGCCGTGCTCGATGCGCACGCGGCGCTGCGTCCAGTCGACTTCGCCTCCGCCGGCCTCCTGCATGGCGTCGAGCACGGCCTGTGCGCAGCGGTCACCGGCGCAGTGGAACAGGATCTGCTGCTGGTGCTGCAGCGATTCCCGCAGCATGGCCACGATCTCCGCTTCGGGGAAGTTCAGCCTTCCCCGCCAGCCGGGCTGGTCCCGGTAGGCCTCGCGCAGGGCGGCGCCACGCTCGGAGGGCGTTCCGTCCAGCACCCACTTGATGCCGGACACGTTCACCAGGGCGGAGGGATCGTCCGGTCCTCGCAGCATCTGCAGTTCGGAAAGCTCGCGTCCCTGCGGCGCGGTCAGCGGGAAGGGGATGGCGCGGATGCGGACCGGCAGCCCGGCTTCCTCGAGCAGCTTCGCGAAGCGGTCCACGGGCATCGACGACATGACCTGCATCGAAGTGATTCCCAGCCGCACGGCCTCGTCCGCCAGCGCGCGAAGCTGGGTGATGACGGCGGCGTCGGGGACTTGATCCGCGAGCCGGCGCAGCGGTGTCCACTCCGCGTACTCCCACAGCCTGCCGTTGATCCTGGGGGTATTGCCCACGCGTTCGAACCGGCCGCCCAGCGGGTCGGCCTCGTCCTCGGCCAGCCCGAGCAGCGGCATGGCGCGGGAATTGACGATGTAGCCATGGCCGAAGTAGGTGGCCAGCAACACCGGATGCCGGGGCGCGATCCGGTCGAGCGCAAAGCGGTCCGCCGAGGGCTCCGACAGGGCCTTGATGCCGATCTGGGCAAGGATCCATCCGCCTTCGGGCGTGTCGGGCACCGCCTGCCGGAGGGCCTCGACGGTTTCCGCCCAGGTGGGCTCCATGGTGGGAAACTGGAGCTGCACGCCCTCGGGAAGCGGCGTGAAATGAAAGTGCGCGTCGTTGATCCCCGGGATCACCCTGCGGCCACCCAGATCCACCACCCGCGTGGAAGCACCGGCCAGCCGCCGCACCTCACCACTGGATCCCACCGCGACGATGCGATCGCCGCGGATGGCGATGCCTTGCGCCTCCGGCATCGCGGCGTCGGCGGTGAACACCTTGCCGTTGAACAGGACCAGGTCGGCGGCGGGTGGTCGCCCGCATCCCCCCGAGCCACAGCAGCACTCCGGCGAGCGCGATCCATGCGCGAGTCCTCATGGCCAACCTCCCTGTCGGCCGGACCTTCAGCCGGCCTTCCTCAAGCCACCCACTGCCGGCTGCGGATGTTCTGCAGCTGCCACGGATTGTCCACGTCCAGCTTCTCCGGGAACAGCTCGCCGCGACCCTGCAGTGGCGTCCAGGTGGTGAACTCGCCAGTGACCTTGCCGAGGTAGGGCAGGGCGGTGGCGAGGCACTCCTCGAAGTCCATGTCGTCGGGCTCGACCACGCCGCTGCGCGGATGGCGGATGGCCCACACCATCGCGGCCAGCGCGCCGGCCACCACCTGCATGGTGGTGGCATTGGCGAAGGGCACGTGGCGGCGCGCCTCCTCGATGGTGAGCTGCGAGCCGAACCAGTAGGCGTTGCGCGCGTGGCCGGCCAGCAGCACGCCGAGCTCGTCCATGCCGGCGACGATGTCCTCGCCGAGGCGGCGCGTGGAAGGCTGCATCTTCCAGCCGCGGCCTTCCAGCTCCATGGCCGACAGCATGGCGTCGTCGCAGGGGTGGTAGACGAACATCACCGTGGGCCGGTAGGTGTAGCGGCCGCCCTCGCGCAGCGACAGCGTGTCGGCGATGGAGAACACCTCGTCGTGGGTGATCAGCATGCCCTGGTAGCCGCCCACCGATGGCGTCCAGCTGCGGGCGAAGGTGCCGCAGCCGGGACGGGGCAGGTACAGCGTGCGCGAGCCGGCGCGGTGCTGGCGCGCGCGCCGCGGCAGGTTCTTCTCGTGCGTGCCCACCGACAGCTCCACCGGCTGCATCAGCTCGCTGACGAAGCCGTCGATGGACCAGGTGTTGATGAATTCGCCGTGCCGCTTGGGCCGGTCGCTGGCCTGGGTGTCGCGCTCGGCGATCTGGATGCACTGGATGCCCAGCTCCTGCGCCAGCCGCGCCCATTCCTCGCGCGTGGACGGCCGGCCGCGGCCGCCGCGCAGCTCGCGGTCGAGCTCCAGCAGCGCCTGCTTGACGAAGTGCGACACCAGCCCGGGATTGGCGCCGTGGTCGACGACCGCGGTGGGCGCATCCGGGCCCAGCTCCTTCGCCAGCTGCAGCGTGCGCTCGCGGATCACGAAATTGGTGCGCTGGCGCATCTCCAGCATGGGATTGTCGAACACGCCGGGCCAGGGCTCGATGGAGGTGTCGACGTACAGCGCACCGCGCGCGGAACAGAAGCGCAGCACGTCGAGGCTGAACACGTTCACCGACAGGTTCAGCACCAGGTCGCCGGCACGTACGTAGCGCGCCAGCTGCCGTGCATGGTTGCCCGGCGTGAGGTGCACGTGAACGAACTCGGCGCCCGCATCGCGCGCCACGCCGCGCCCCTGCTCGTCGGCCGAGAGCACGATCAGGTCCGCTTCGCCGGAAAGCCGTACGTGCCTGCGCAGCAGCGGCAGGATGGCCTGCCCGATGCTGCCACAGCCGAGCACCACGATGCGGCCGGCGAAGTCCACGGCAACCTTGTTGGAGTTTGCAGTGGCCATGGCCCGAGTCTAACCGCATCAGCCGTTGGAGTGGTAAACCAATTTTCCCGATGGAAATTCCGCGCGCGCATTTCCACTGCGCCGTGCCGCACAGAAACTCGCGCGGCGACCCCGCACACTGCGTGCCAGGAATGGCGGAATTCCATGCATGGCCGCAGTGATTGCAGGAACCAGGGAGCGGGAAGCCACTGCGCTTTCCACCGAAGAACTGATCGCCCGCGTGGTCGGGCTGTCGCAGGACATGCGCGCGCACGTGATCGGCGCGGTCGACCGCATGCAGGACATCAACCGCGGCATCCACCTGCTGTCGATGAACGCGCGCATCGAGGCGGCCCGGGCGGGCGCCGCCGGCGCCGGCTTCGGCGTGGTGGGGCAGGAACTCACGCGCCTGTCGGACAACATGCGCGAGGCGGCCACCAGCCTGATCCGCGAATCCCAGGCGCGCGGCGCCGACCTCGACGCCGTGCTCGGGCTCCTTAACGATGACGTGGTGACCAGCCGCCTGTGCGACCTGGCCCACGGCGCCATCGACATCGTCGACCGGAACCTCTACGAGCGCAGCTGCGACGTGCGCTGGTGGGCCACCGAGCCGGCCGTGGCGCGCGCACTCACCGACGGCTCGCCCGAGGCGCTGCGCCATGCCAGCCAGCGCCTGGGGCAGATCCTCGCCTCCTACACCGTCTACGCCGACCTCGTGATCGCCGACACGCGTGGGCAGGTGATCTGCAACGGCCGGCCCTCGCGCTACCACTCCGTGGGCGCGCAGGTCGAACGCACCGAATGGTTCCGCAGCGCCATGGCCACGCGCACGGGGCGCGAGTTCGGCTTCCAGTCCGTGCACGGCTCCGACCTGGTCGGCGAGCAGAGCGTGCTGGTGTACTCCTGCGCGGTGCGCGATCCCGACGCGCCGCATCGCCCGCCGCTGGGCGTGCTGGGCATCCTGTTCAAGTGGCCCGCGCTGGGACAGACGGTGGTGGAACAGCTGCCGCTGTCGGAGGCCGAGCGCGCCCGCACGCGTGCCTGCATCGTCGACGCGGACGGGCGCATCCTCGCCGACACCGGCAACGAGCGCTCACAGGTGCTGGATTTCCCGGAAAGGCAGGCGCTGTTCCGCGGCCGCCGCGGCGTGGTGTCGACCCGGGTGGGCGGGCGCCCGGTGATCGTCTGCCACGCGGCCTCGCCCGGCTACGAGACCTACCGCACGGGCTGGCACGCGCTGCTGCTGCGCGAGGCCGCGTCGCGCGCGGCCTGAGGCCTAACGTCCCGCCTCGCGCAGTTCCGGCGTGAGGAAGGGCGCGATGGTGTCGAGCAGCTCCTTGAACACCCGCGGCGTGCCCGCGACGATGTTGCCGCCCTGCCTGTATTCCCCGCCATCGAGCGTGCCGACGAGGCCGCCGGCCTCGCGGATCAGCAGCGTTCCGGCCGCGGTGTCCCAGGCGCGCAGCCCGAATTCCCAGAAGCCGTCGGTGCGGCCCGCCGCCACGTAGGCGAGGTCCAGCGCCGCCGAGCCCGGCCGCCGCAGCCCCGCCGCGCGCTGCGTCACCGCCTTGAACATCGCCAGGTAGGTGTCGAGCAGGTGCAGGTTGTCGCGGTAGGGAAAGCCCGTGCCGATCAGCGCGCCTTCCAGCGAGCGGCGGTTGCTGACCCGCAGCCGGCGGTTCTCCAGGAACGCGCCGCTGCCGCGCGAGCCGGTGAACAGCTCCTGGCGCATCGGGTCGTAGATCACCGCATGTTCCATGCGCCCGTCGACCTGGCAGGCGATGGAGACGGCGAACTGCGGGTAGCCGTGGATGAAATTGGTGGTGCCGTCGAGCGGATCGATGATCCAGACGATGTTGGAGTCGCCGCGGGTCTCGCCGCTCTCCTCGGCCAAGAAGCCATGGCTGGGATAGGCGTTGCGCAGCGTCTCGATGATGGCGGCCTCGGCCGCGTGGTCGATGCTGGTGACGTAGTCGTTGTGGCCCTTGACGCTGGACTCCACGCCCTCGTAGCGCGTGAAGCCGCGCACGATGATGTCGCCGGCGCGGCGCGCGGCTTTGATCGCGGTGTTGAGGTACGGGTGCATGGAAACTTGCGGGTCTGGACCGGGCCTTCGGCAACGGCGCGCTAGAATACCAGAGGCGCGCGCTGCGCCCGTCCCCGGACATTCCCTGCCTTGCCAGACCATGACTGAACTGCCCATCCGCTTCGTGCTGGTCGAGACCTCCCACCCCGGCAACATCGGGGCGGTGGCGCGCGCCATGAAGAACATGGGGCTGTCCGACCTCGTGCTGGTGAACCCGAAGCAGTTCCCGGACCCGGAGGCCACGGCGCGGGCCTCGGGCGCCGACGACGTGCTGGCCCGGGCGCGCGTGGTGGCGACGCTGCCGGAGGCAATTGCCGACTGCGGCCTGGTCATCGCCACCACGGCGCGCACCCGCGAGCAGTATTTCCGCGTGCTCGACGCGCGCGAGGCCGCCGCGCGCATGGTCGGCGAGGCGCGCGCGGGCGCCGGCGCCGTGGCGGTGGTGTTCGGCACCGAGCGCTACGGCCTGTCCAACGAGCAGCTGCTGTCGGCGCACGCGCTGCTGCGCATCCCGGCCAATCCGGCCTACGAGTCGCTGAACATCGCCATGGCCGCGCAGCTCATCGCCTACGAGATCCGCATGGCCGCGCTGGGCGAGGGCGCCAGCGTGGCCGCGCAGCGCGAGGCGCCGCTGGCCACGCCGCAGCAGATGGAGATGTTCTTCCGCCACCTCGAAGAGGTGATGAACGAGGCCGACTTCCGCGACCGCACGCAGAGCGGCACGCACCTGATGGGCCGCATCCGGCGCATGTTCAACCGCGCCGAGCTGGACGTGAACGAGGTGAACATCCTGCGCGGCATCCTCACCGCCGTGCAGAACCGCCGCCGCCGGGCGGGCGAGGCGCGCTGATGCCGGACACCGACCGGCCCGTGTACCTCGACTACGCGGCCACCGCGCCGGTGCTGCCCGAGGTGGCTGCGCGCATGGCCGAGGTGCTGGCCATGGGGCTGGGCAATGCGGCTTCGGACCATGCCGCGGGAAGGGCCGCGCGCGAACTGGTCGAAGCGGCCCGCGCCGAGGTCGCGGCGCTGGCCGGCTGCGACCCGGCCGACATCGTGTTCACCTCCGGCGCCACCGAGTCGAACAACCTCGCCATCGTGGGCACCGCGCGCGCGGCCATGGCCCGCGGCGCCCGTCCGCACCTGGTGTCGCTGGCCACAGAGCACAAGTCCGTGCTGGAGCCGCTGCGCATGCTGGCGGCAGAAGGCTGCGCGCTCACGCTGCTGAAGCCCGACGCCGACGGCGTGCTGCCTGCCGACGTGCTGGCCGCGGCGATCAGGCCCGAGACCTGCCTGGTCACCCTGCTGCACGTGAACAACGAGACCGGCGTGGCGCAGGACATCCCCGCGCTGGCCGCGGTCTGCGCCGGGCGCGGCGTGCCGCTGCACGTGGATGCGGCCCAGTCCGCCGGCAAGCTGCCGCTCACGGCCAGGGACATCGCCCTGCTCAGCTTCACCGCCCACAAGCTCGGCGGCCCGCAGGGCATCGGCGCGCTGTACGTGGCGCCGGCCCACCGCGGCCGCCTGAAGCCCCGGATGCTGGGCGGCGGCCACGAGCGCGGCCTCAGGGCCGGCACCCTGGCCACCCACCAGATCGCCGGCTTCGGCCTGGCCTGCCGGCTGGCCGCCGCGCGCCGCGAGCGGGAGGCCGCGCGCCTCACCGCCCTGCGCGAGCGCCTGTGGCAGGGCCTGGCGGACCTGCCCGGCGTGCTGCGCAACGGCCGTCCCGGCGCCCCGCACATCCTCAACGTGACCTTCGCTGGCGTGGAGGGGGAAAGCCTGTTCAAGGGCCTGCCGGAGCTGGCCATCTCCACCGGCTCGGCCTGCAGCTCGCAGAGCGGCGAGCCCTCGTACGTGCTGCGGGCGCTGGGCCGCGACACCGAGCAGGCGCAGAGCTCGCTGCGCTTCAGCCTGGGCCACGGCACCACCGAGGCCGACATCGACGCGGCCATCCGGGCCGTGCGGCGCACCCACGAGCGCCTGTGGCAGGCCTCACCGGCCCGTCCGGCGCCCCAGGGCACCGGACGGGGGGAGTGGTGGCGGGGCGAGGCCGGCGCCGAGCGCCTGGGCACCTGGGTGCGCTTCTCGGTGCGCGTGGAGGAAGGCCTGATCCGCGAGGCCCACGCGCAGTACTACGGCTGCCCGCACACCGCTGCCGCCTGCAGCCTCCTGTGCGAGCAGATGCGCGGCCGCAGCCTGAATTTCATCGAGCTGGGCACGCCGGACCTGTGGCGGCAGGCCGTCCAGGCGCCCATTGAAAAACTCGGGCGAATGCTCATCATCGAGGATGCCCTGAACGCCTTGCGTCCCGTGACCTGAACCCTGAGAAAGATGGCCATTTCGCTCACCGCCGCCGCCGCCGACCGAGTCCAGAAGTTCCTTGCCGCCCGTGGCCGGGGGCTGGGGCTGAAGCTGGGCGTGCGCAGGACCGGCTGCTCGGGCTTCGCGTACGTGATCGACTACGCCGACGAGGCCCGCCCCGGGGACGTGGTGTTCGAGGACCGCGGGGTGAAGGTGGTCGTGGACCCCGAGAGCCTGCCGCTGATCGACGGCACCACGGTCGATTTCGTCAAGCAGGGCCTGTCCGAGTCGTTCCGCTTCCGCAACCCCAACATCCGGGGCGAGTGCGGCTGCGGCGAGAGTTTCAGTGTCTAGGGCAGTTGCGGCTGCTTTAAAATTCCTTCAAAAACCGGCACTTCCGTTGCCGTGATCATTGCCGGGAGACCGCTCCGGCAGGTAAAATCCGGCACTTTTTCACAACTGCCGGAGAATCCGTCCAATGGCGCTGGAGCGCACTCTTTCGATCGTCAAGCCCGATGGCGTGGCCCGCAACCTGATCGGCGAGATCTACCGCCGCTTCGAGCAGGCGGGACTGAAGATCGTGGCCGCCCGCATGACGCACCTGTCGCGCAAGGAAGCCGAAGGCTTCTATGCCGTGCACCGCGAGCGTCCCTTCTTCAACGACCTGGTGAACTACATGATCTCGGGCCCGGTGATGATCCAGGTGCTCGAGGGCGAGAACGCGGTGGCGAAGAACCGCGAGATCATGGGCGCCACCGACCCGAAGAAGGCCGAGAAGGGCACCATCCGCGCCGACCTGGCCGAGAGCATCGAGGCCAACACCGTGCACGGCTCGGACTCGCTGGAGAACGCGAAGACCGAGATCGCGTACTTCTTCGCCCAGACCGACATCCACCCGCGCTGACACGAGATGGCTGACGCGCGCATCAACCTTCTGGGCATGACCCGCCCCGAGCTCGAAGCCTGGTGCATCGAGCAGGGCGAGAAGCCCTTCCGCGCGCGCCAGCTCTTCCAGTGGATGTACAAGCGCGGCGAGACGGATTTCGCCGCGATGACGGACCTGGCCAAGTCCTTCCGGGCGAAGCTCGCGGACCTGGCCGGGATCCGCCTGCCGGAGATCATCACCCGGCAGGATGCCTCCGACGGCACGGTGAAGTGGATGCTCAGGGCGGGCGAGGGCGCCAGCCAGGGCATCGAGATGGTCTACATCCCCGAGACCGGCCGCGCCACGCTGTGCATCTCCTCGCAGGTGGGCTGCGCGATGGACTGCAGCTTCTGCTCCACCGCCAGGCAGGGCTTCAACAGCAACCTCTCCACCGCCGAGATCGTCGGCCAGGTGCTGCTGGCGCAGCGCGAGCTCGGCTTCAAGGCCGGCGACGAGCGCATCATCAGCAACGTGGTGCTGATGGGCATGGGCGAGCCGCTGGCCAACTTCCGCAACGTGGTGCCGGCGCTGAAGATCCTGCTCGATGAGCTGGGACTCGATTTTTCGCGCCGCCGCCTGACGCTGTCCACCAGCGGCCTGGTGCCGCAGATCCACCGCCTCGCCGAAGAGGTCAACGTGGCGCTGGCGGTGTCGCTGCACGCGCCCGACGACGAGCTGCGCAACCAGCTCGTGCCGATCAACCGCAAGCACAACATCGCCGAGCTGCTCGAGGCCTGCTGGAAGTACGTCGACGAGGCCAACGGCCGCAGCGTCACCTTCGAGTACGTCATGCTCGACGGCGTGAACGACACGCCGGCGCATGCCCGCGCACTGGCGAAGCTGCTGCGCGGCCATCCCGCCAAGGTCAACCTCATTCCCTTCAATCCATTCCCGGGTACGGCGTATCGTCGCTCCAGGCCCGAGACCATCAAGGCCTTCCTGGACCAGGTATTGAAAGGTGGTGTCATGGCGACAATCAGAAGAACACGTGGGGATGACATCGATGCCGCTTGCGGCCAGCTCGCCGGCCGCGTGACCGACCGCACGCGCACGCGACTGGGCAGCCGCCTCGGGGCGGTGCCGGTGGTGGTGCAGCAGCAGCCCGCCGCGGGTACGGCCCCGGAGGTGCGGCCGTGAGGCCGGCGCGGATCGCCGGCGCATGGCTGGCGGCGCTGGCCCTGGCCGGCTGCGTCAGCTCCGGCCCCAGCGGCCGGCCCGTCGATCCGGTCGCCGCCGCGCAGTCCAACACGCAGCTCGGCGTGGCCTACATGAACCAGGGCGAGCTCGCCCTGGCCAAGGAGCGCCTCGAGCGCGCCGTGAAGCAGGATCCGAAGAGCGCCGATGCGTACTTCGCGCTGGGCGAGCTGTACAACCGCCTGAAGCAGCCGCGTGACGCCGAGCGCGCCTACCGCACCGCCATGTCGCTGGCGCCCGACAAGCTCGAGATCGTCAACGGCTACGCCACCTTCCTGTGCACCAACGGCCAGGTGGACCGCGCGCTGGTCGAGTACGAGAAGCTGATGAACAACCCGCTGTACGGCCGCCAGGCCGCCGCGGCCACCAATGCGGGCATGTGCCTGCGCGACGACAAGCGCCACGCCGACGCGGTGCGCTACTTCGAGACCGCGCTGGCCAGGCAGCCGGACTGGTTCGACGCCACCGTGCAGCTCGCCGACGTGCACATCGCGCTGGGCGATCCCGCCGCGGCGCGCAGGGTGGTGGACAACTACCAGTCGATGCGCAACTCCGCCACGGTGCTGCTGCTGGGCGTGCGCGCCGCGGTGGCGCAGGGCGACTGCGGCGCGGCCGAGGTGTACGCGCGCAAGCTGCGCAACGACTTCGGCAGCTCGCGCGAGACGCTGGTGCTGCTGCCGCAGGTGCTGGGTACGTGCGGGAGGGCCGGTTCGCAGTGAGCGGGGAAGACACCGGCGCGGCCATCGGCGCGCAGCTCCGCGCGGCGCGCGAGCGCATGGGCCTGGGCATGGCCGAGGCCGCCGAGCTGCTGCACGTGGACGAGAAGGTGATCGACGCGCTGGAAACGGGCCGCTTCCAGGCCCTGGGCGCGCCGGTGTACGTGCGCGGCCACCTGAAGAACTACGCCGAGCTGGTGGGTGAGCCCTCGGCCTCGGGCCGCTATGAATCGCTGCGCGAGAGCCCGCCGGACCTCACCACCGGCCCGCACCTGCCCGGCAGGACCATGCCGCCGAAGCGGCGCTGGCCGCTGGTGCTGTTTGCCGTCCTGCTGGTGCTGGCCGTGGCCGCCTGGTGGGCAACCGGAGTCCAGCAGACTTGAGCAATGCGAAACTCGCCGCGGTCCGCGGCATGAACGACGTGCTGCCCGCCGACATCGGCGCCTGGCAGCACCTGGAGAAGGTCACCCGCGAGCTGTTCGCCGCGTACGGCTTCGAGGAACTGCGCGTGCCCGTGGTGGAGCACACCGCGCTGTTCAAGCGCGCCATCGGCGAGTACACCGACATCGTCGAGAAGGAGATGTACACCTTCACCGACTCCGGCGGCGACAGCCTGACGCTCAGGCCCGAGGCCACCGCCGGCGTGGTGCGCGCGGTGATCGAGAACGGCCTGCTGCGCGGCGCGCGGCTGAAGCTGTGGACCTCCGGCCCGATGTTCCGCCACGAGCGGCCGCAGAAGGGACGCTACCGCCAGTTCCACCAGGTCGACGTGGAATGCTTCGGCTTCCCCGGCCCGGACGTCGACGCCGAGATCATCGCCATGAGCGCGCGGCTGTGGAAGCTGCTGGGCATCGGCCGCGTGAAGCTGAAGATCAACTCGCTGGGCACGCCCGGGTCGCGCCGCGCCTACCGCGAGAAGCTGGTGGCCTATTTCGAGCAGCACCTCGACGTGCTCGACGAGGACAGCCGCCGGCGCCTGAAGGGCAACCCGCTGCGCATCCTCGACAGCAAGAACCCGGCCATGCAGGCGGTGATCAGCGGCGCGCCGCTGATCACCGACCACCTCGACCCCGAATCGCGCGAGCACTTCGAGGGCCTCACCGCCATGCTCACCGGCATGGGCGTGGAGTACGTCATCGACCCGCGCCTGGTGCGCGGCCTCGACTATTACTCGCGCACCGTGTTCGAGTGGATCACCGATGCGCTGGGCGCGCAGGACGCGGTCTGCTCGGGCGGCCGCTACGACGGCCTGATCCCCATGCTGGGCGGGGAGCCCACGCCGGGCATCGGCTTCGCCATGGGCGTGGAGCGCGTGGTGGAACTGATCCGCCAGGCCGGCACGCTGCCGCCGCCGGCCACGCCCGACGTGTACGTGATCGCCGCCGGCGAGCGCGCCACGCGCGCCGGGCTGGCGCTGGTGGAGCGGCTGCGCGATGCGCTGCCGGCCGTGACCTTCCACACCAACCTGGGCGGCGGCAACTTCAAGGCCCAGTTCCGCCGCGCCGACAGGAGCGGGGCGCGCCTGGCGCTGATCCTGGGCGATGACGAGATGGAGCGCGGCGTGGTGGCGGTCAAGCCGCTCCGGCGGGAAGGGGCCCAGGCCGAGGTGCCGCTGGCCGAGCTGGCCGCGCGCCTGCCGGGCTTGCTCGATACACTGTAGGACTTGCGACCGAAAGGGGTGCGATGGTGGAACTGCTGTCCGAAGAGGAACAATGGGAACGGCTGAAGGCGTGGCTGCGCACCAACGGGCCGTCCATCCTGCTGCTGACCGCGCTGATGCTGCTCGCCTGGTTCGGCTGGCAATGGTGGAAGGACCATGGCGAGAAGAAGTCCATCGCCGCGGGCGCCATCTACCAGAACGTGCTGTCCTCCTTCGACGCCCGGCGCAATGACGAGGCCTTCGCCCTGATCGAGACGCTGCGGCGCGAGTACCCGAAGTCGGTGTACGTGGATGCCGCCGACCTCGTGGCCGCCACCGTGCACGTGGAGAACAACGAGCTGGACAAGGCCGCCGAGCGCCTCAGGCGCGTGGCCAACGGTGCGAAGGACGAGCTGGTGCGCCCGGTGGCGCAGCTGCGCCTCGCGCGCGTGCAGCTCGCGCAGGGCCTGCACGATGCCGCGCTCGAGACCCTGGGCACGAGCGACATGGGCCTGCACGAGGCCACGCGGCTGGAGATCCGCGGCGACGTGCTGTACGCGAAGGGCGACAGCGAGGGGGCCCTCGAGGCCTACCAGGAGGCGCGCAGCCGGCTGCCGGCCAGGGAACTGGAGGAAGGCGGCCTGGGTGAGCTGCTCGACCTGAAGATCGCCGACCTCTCCGGTCCGCCGCTGCCCGACCCGGCGCCCCCGGCCACCCAGCCGTCGGAGGCGGCGCCCGCCCCATGAAACCGCTCCGCATCGCACCCCTGGCGCTGGCCGTGCTGCTGGCGGCCGGCTGCAGTTCCAGCGAGGACACGCAGCCGCCGGCCGAGCTGGTCGAGTTCCGCAGCACCGCCGACATCGTGCGGGTGTGGAGCGCCAGCGTGCCCGGTGCGGAGCCGCGGCTGCGCCTGGGCCTGGGTGTCGCCGCCGAGGGCGAGGCCATCATCGCCGCCGGCCACGATGGCGACGTGATCGCCTTCAACCGCGCCGACGGCCGCCGCCTGTGGCGCACCAGCACGAAGCTGAAGCTTTCCGGTGGCCCGGGGACGGGCCAGGGCATCGCCGTGGTCGGCTCCAACGGCGGCGACATCGTGGCGCTGGATGCCGCCACCGGCGAGATCCGCTGGCGCACGCGCATCAACAGCGAGGTGCTGTCGGCGCCGCACATCGCCAACGACACCGTGCTGTTGCGCCTGGTCGACGGCCGCCTCGTGGCGCTCAGGGCCGCCGATGGCACGCAGATGTGGTCGGTCGAGGAGGAAGTGCCGCGCCTGTCGCTGCGCGGCACGGCCCGGCCGCTGATCGTGGGCAACCTCGCCGTGTCCGGCTTCGACAATGGCCGCGTGCTGGCCGCGCAGCTCTCCGACGGCGCCACCGTGTGGGAGATCAACGTCGCCCCGCCGACCGGCCGCAGCGAGCTGGAACGCCTGGTGGACATCGACACCGCCATCCACGCGCTGGGCGACAGCATCTACGTGGTGACCTACCAGGGCCGCGCCGCCAGCCTCGACAGGGCCACCGGCGACGTGAACTGGACGCGCGACATGTCCAGTTACTCCGGCCTGGCCATCGATGACGAGGCGGTCTACGTGAGCACCGCCGAAGGGGCCGTGGTGCGCCTGAACCGCGCCAACGGCGTGGAGATCTGGCGCCAGGAGGCCCTGAGCCGCCGCCGCCTGTCGGCGCCGGCCGTGCTGGGCCCGCTGGTGGCCGTGGCCGACCTCGCCGGCTACGTGCACTTCCTCGACCGGAGCAATGGCGCGCTGGCCGCGCGCGTGCATCCCCTGTCCGCGCGCGTCATCACGCCGCCGGTGGTGTCCGGCGACATCCTGGTGATGATGGACGTGGAAGGAAACATCGCCGCGCTGCGCATCGCGGCCGTGGGCGAGGAGGCGCGGGGCAACATCGTCCGCGGCAAGAGCGGCGGCGGTGGTGGCGGAAGCGGATCCACGCCGTCGAACCGCTCGCCCACGCGCACTCGTCCCGGCCTCTGACGGAGTCCTGGGCCATGCTGCCGATCGTTGCGCTGGTGGGTCGGCCCAACGTCGGCAAGTCGACCCTGTTCAACACGCTGACCGGCACACGCGACGCCATCGTCGCCGACGTGCCGGGCGTCACCCGCGACCGCCAGTACGGCTATGGCCGCGCCGGCGGCATCCCCTGCGTGGTGGTCGACACCGGCGGCGTGGTCACCAGCCCCAGGAGCACGGTGGAGCAGCAGATGCGCACGCAGACCGAGCGTGCCATCCAGGAGGCCGACCGGCTCATCCTCGTGGTCGACGGCCGCGCCGGACCCACCAACGACGACCGCGAGGTGGCGAAGCTGCTGCACCGCTCGGGCAAGCCCGTGGTGCTGGCGGTCAACAAGGCCGAGGGCGCCGATCCCGGCATCATCGCCGCCGAGTTCCACCGGCTGGGCTTCCACGAGTGGTTCGCCATCGCGGCGCAGACCGGGCAGGGTTGCGAGGCGCTGCTGGCCGCCGCGCTGGCCGGAATGGAGCCGCAGGAAGATGAGGCCGGGGCGCTGGATGCGGCCGATGATTCCATCCGCATCGCCGTGATCGGCCGTCCCAACGTGGGCAAGTCCACGCTGGTCAACCGCCTGATCGGCGAGGAGCGCGTCATCGCCACCGACCTGCCGGGCACCACGCGCGATTCCATTCTCGTGCCCTTCGAGCGCGACGGCCGCCGGTTCACGCTGATCGACACCGCCGGCGTGCGCCGCCGCGCACGCGTGGAGGACCCGGTGGAGCGCGCCAGCGTGGCGCGCACCCTGCAGGCCATCGCCGCCGCGCACGTGGTCATCCTCGTGCTCGACGCGCACCAGGGCATCGCCGAGCAGGATGCCTCGGTGCTGGGCCTCGCCCTGCAGAAGGGCCGCGCGCTGCTGCTGGCGGTGAACAAGTGGGACGGCATCCCCATGGACCGCCGCGAGCAGGTGCGCAACGAGCTGGCGCTGCGTCTGGACTTCGTGCCCTTCGCGCCGGTGCACTACATCTCCGCGCGCCATGGCACCGGCGTGGGCGAGCTGGCCGCCGCGGCCATCCGCGCCTACGACGCCTCGATGCGCGAGATGCCCACGCCGCAGCTCTCGAAGGTGCTGGAGAAGGCCATCGAGGCGCACCAGCCGCCGCTGGTGAAGGGCCGTCGCATCAAGCTGCGCTATGCCCACCAGGGCGGGCGCAATCCGCCGCGCATCGTCATCCACGGCAACCAGACCGAGCGCACGCCTGATTCCTACCGCCGCTACCTCGCCAATGTGTTCCGCGAGGCCTTCGACCTGTACGCCTGCCCGGTGGTGCTGGAACTGCGCACCGACGCCAACCCCTATGGCAACCGCGAGCAGCGCGAGGCGCACGAGCGCATGCTGAAGGCGAAGAAGAAGGCGGCGAAGAAGAACGTCGCCAGGCGCGTGGCGCGCAAGAAGGTGCCGACCGGCAAGTCGACACGCCGGCCGCGGCCCTGAGCGTCAGGCGCCGCGCCGGCGCGCGCCGGCGAGGTCGGCCGGCAGGTCAGCGCGCCGCCGGCTTCGCGGCCACCGGTGGCAGGAACAGCGCGGGATCCACCGACGCGCCGTTGAGCATCACGCCGAAGTGCAGGTGCGCGCCGGTGACGCGCCCCGTCGCGCCCACCTTGCCGATGACCTGGCCGGCCTTCACCCCGTCGCCGGCCTTCACCGCGTACTCCGACAGGTGCAGGTACAGCGTCAGGAAGCCCGCGCCATGGTCGATGACCACGGTGTTGCCGTTGAAGAAGAAATCCCCGGTTTCGATCACCACCCCGTCGGCGGCGGCGACGATGGGCGTGCCGGTGGCGGCGGTGATGTCCATGCCCGAGTGCGGATTGCGCGGCTGCTGGTTGAAGAAGCGGCGGAAGCCGAAGGTGTCCTGCCGCGGGCCCGGCACGGGCTGCAGCAGCGCGAAGGTCGCCGGCCGGCGTTCGCTGAAGGAGTCGTACGCGCGGCGCAGGCGCACCTGCTCGCGCTCTACGCGCGCGGCGTCCTCGGGCGAGAGGTCCACCTGTCCCGGCGCCACCGTGAGGTGCTGCTCGCGGTACTTCTTCGGTGCCACCTTCACTGGCAGCGACCGCCGCGCGCCGCCGGCGTCGGTGACCTCGAGGGTGTAGTCGCCCGGTTCCACCGACAGCGCTATGCCGACCACGGCCTTGTGGCGGCCGGCCTCCTGCGTCACCAGCACCGGCCGTCCCTGGAACTTCGCGGCCGGCGCGGGGGAGGCGGCATCGCCCAGGTCGACCACCACCACGCCGCCGGGCACGGCGCTGCTCTTCGGCAGCGCGGCCAGGGCAGGGCCGGCAAGGGCGGCCAGCGCCGCGGCAGCCACGAACACCAGCCCCTTCCGGATCAGCGACATGCCTTGCCTCGATCTGCACGTGGATGACACAGGGATAAGATACCGCCCCGCGGATCGCCCCGCCGCATTGCGAACCTGAACGCCGGCCGAATGGTGCGGCTTTCGGCACTGGAACTGCTGTTTTGCGGCATCCGGGGCAGGCACTGCGGTACAGTGTCGGCCTCACATTCCCGGAGGGAACCGTTCATGAAAGCCGTTTCCGCTGTCCTTGCCGCCCTGGTCGTCCTGGCCGCCGCCGCGCCGTCCGTGGTGCCGAAGGCCGCCGCCGAGGACAAGGCCGCGGCCTGTCCCGCCTTCCTCGACCACGAGTTCAGGAAGCTGCATTCCTCGCAGAAGGTGAACCTGTGCCGCGAGTTCGCCGGCAAGCCCATGCTGATCGTGAACACCGCCAGCCACTGCGGCTTCACGCCGCAGTTCAAGGGCCTGGAGGCCGTGCACCAGAAGTACAAGGACAAGGGCCTGGTCGTCGTGGGCTTCTCGTCCAACGACTTCAACCAGGAGGCCGCCGACGAGGAGAAGGCCGCCGAGGTGTGCTTCCTCAACAATGGCGTGACCTTCACCATGATCTCCACCACCAGCGTCAAGGGCCCGGCCGCCAACCCGGTGTTCAAGGCGCTGGCCGCGCAGACCAGTGAACCCAGGTGGAATTTCAACAAGTACGTGGTCAGCGCCGACGGCAAGTCGGTGCAGTACTTCGACAGCCGCGTGACGCCGGAGAGCCCGGAGCTGACGGCGGCGATCGAGAAGGTGCTGGACTAGCCACCCGGCCGCGGTCCGATGGCGCCATCCATCGGACCGCGCCCTGCACGCAGGTCCCGCGGCGCATCCTCCGCGCCGCTTCGATTCACCGCTGCTCCAGCGGATCCCTCGAGGGCAACACCACCCGCCGGTTCGGCCGTCCCACCAGGTCGAGAAAGCCGTTGAACACGGTCCCGGCCAGCGGCTTCATGCGCTGGATCAGCTCACCGGTGGCCGCGCGGATGGTTTCGGCGTCATGTCCCAGTCCGGCCGCCTCCAGCTCTTCCCGATACGACGGAATCGTCAGCCAGCGACCGATCATCGCCTCGTCGGCCTCGAGGTGGAACTGGAAGCCGTAGGCCGCGCGGTCGAAGCGGAACGCCTGGTGCTCGCAGGTCTCGGTGCGCGCCAGGTGCACTGCGCCCGAGGGCAGGTCGAAGGTGCGCCCATGCCACTGGAACACCGGCGCGCGTTCCCCCAGCACGCCCAGCACCGGGTCCGTCCTGCCCGCCTCGGTGGTCTGCAGGTCGTACCAGCCGATCTCGTGCTGGTCGTGCTTGCGCACCGGCGCGCCCAGCACATGCGCCAGCAGCTGCGCGCCCAGGCAGATGCCCAGCACCGGCTTGCCCTGCTTCAGCGCCGCCTCGATGGCCTTCAGTTCGGTCTTCAGGTGCGGATGGCGATGCTGCTCGTCCACGTTCATCGGCCCGCCCAGCACCACCAGCCCGCGGTAGCGGTCCACGTTGGGCTGGGCATCGGGATGGCGATGGAAATTGACGAAGCGGATGCGGTGCCCACGCGCGCGGATCAGCGCGTCGAGCGTGCCCAGCGGCTCGGCCGCCACATGCTGGAACACCAGCAGGCGCGACATCGGGCTACTCCCGCACTCCAGTCACCCGGGCGATCACCACGCCGCGGCGCAGGCGCGCCTCGATGGCATCGCCGGGCTTCACCTCCGTCGCATCCTGCAGCACGCGGCCGTCCGGCCCGCTGACGATGGCATAGCCGCGCTCGAGCGTGGCCAGCGGGCTGATGGCATCCAGGCCGCGCTGCGCCAGCTTCAGCCGGTGCTCCACGCGCGCGAGCAGGGACTCGGCGGCGCGCCTCAGGCGCAGCTCGAGCTCGTCCAGCCGCTGCGCCTGCTGCGCGAGCCGGCCGCCCGGATGCACGCGCGCCAGCCGCTGCGCCAGCGCGGCGTAACGCTCCTGCACGCGCGTCAGCTTCAGTCCCGCGGCGCGCTCCAGGCGCATCTCCAGCTCGTCCAGCCGCTGCGCCTGCTGCTGCAGGCGGCTGCCCGGGTGGACCCGCGCCAGGCGGTGCGCCAGCGCGCCGTAGCGATCCTGCATCCTTGCCATCGTCTGCACGGCGATGTGGCGCAGCCGGCTGAACGCCGAGGACAGCGTCGAGAGCAGCGCCCGCCGGTCCGGCACCACCAGCTCCGCCGCGCCCGAAGGCGTGGGCGCGCGCACGTCGGCGGCGAAGTCGGCGATGGTGAAGTCGATCTCGTGCCCCACGCCGGAGACCACCGGCACGCGGCTGGCGCGGATGGCGCGCGCCACGCGCTCGTCGTTGAAGCACCACAGGTCCTCGATCGAGCCGCCGCCGCGCGCGAGGATGATCACGTCCACGTCCTGGATGGACGAGGCGGTTTCGATCGCCGCCACGATGGACCCGGCGGCCGCCGCACCCTGTACCGGCGTCGGCACCACCAGCACCGCCGCCGGCGGAAAGCGCCGCGCCAGGATGTGCAGCACGTCGCGCACCGCCGCGCCGGTGGGCGAGGTGACCACGGCGATGCGGCGGGGCATGGGCGGCAGCGGGCGCTTGAGCGCCGCGTCGAACAGCCCCTCGGCCGCGAGCCTGGCCTTGAGCTTCTCGAACTCGCGCTTGAGCGCGCCTTCGCCGGCGTCCTCCATCAGCTCGGCGATGAGCTGGTAGTCGCCGCGCGGCTCGTACAGGCTCACGCGCCCGCGTACCAGCACGTGCTGGCCATCCCTGGGCCGGAAGCCGGTGCGGTAATTGGCCGAGCGGAACATGGCGCAGCGCACCTGCGCCGCGCGGTCCTTCAGCGTGAAGTACCAGTGGCCGGAGGAGGGCGTGGAGAAGTTCGAGATCTCGCCTTCCACCCACAGCGGCGGCAGTCCCGATTCCAGCAGCATGCGCGCTTCGGCATTCAGGCGCGCGACGGTGTAGATGTCGCGCTCGGCGCGGACGTTCATGATGGCAAGTCTACCAAGCCACCCGGGTGCCCACGCGTCCAATCCGGCATGACGCCACCTTGCGGGCCGTTCATCTGCCGTTGCCGGCGGACGGTGTACAGTGCCTCCGGCCCATCCGGGGAGCAGGTGAGCAACAACGAAGAGGATCGGGGCATGCGGCGCATCTTCCGTCTGTCAGTGATGCTGGTGCTGGCGTGGACCCTCCTGCCGCTGTCCGCGGCCGAACCCGTGCCCGCCCCGCTGCGCGAATGGCAGCAGTGGGTGATGAAGGACCAGGAGTTCCGCGCCTGTCCCTTCCTCGCCACGCGCACGCCGGGTGATGCCCGTTCGCATGTCTGCGCCTGGCCCGGCGCGCTGGAACTGGAACTGGGCGCCAGCGGCGGCAGCTTCCGCCAGCGCTGGCAGGTGTACACCGAGGACTGGGTGCGCCTGCCCGGCAACCTCGAGCACTGGCCACGCGAAGTGCGCCTGGACGGCGCCACCGCCGCGGTGGTGGCGCGCGAGGGCGTGCCGCAGGTCCGGCTCGCGCCCGGCACCCACGAACTCTCCGGCCGGTTCGCCTGGGCAAGCCGTCCCGAGCAGCTGGCCGTGCCGCCCGAGTCCGCGCTGATCCGCCTCACGCTCGACGGCCGCCTGGTCGCGCAGCCCGAGCATTCCGGCAATGCCCTGTGGCTGGGCCAGCGCCAGGGCACCGCCGAGCGCGAGCGGCTCGACCTCACCGTGCACCGCCTGCTGCGCGACGACCTGCCCGCGCGCCTCATCACGCAGGTCACGCTGTACGTGTCCGGCCCGGGGCGCGAGGCGCTGGTCGGACCCGTGCTGCCAGCCGGCTTCGTGCCGCTGGCACTGGAGGGCGACCTGCCCGCGCGGCTGGAGAACGACGGCCGCCTGCGCGTGCAGCTGCGCCCCGGCCAGTTCCGGCTGCGGCGGGGGGCGCGCGGCCCCGGGGTCGCCGCCCCCACCCCCCGGCCCGGGCCCGCCGCGCCCGGGCCGGAAGAAAAGGGGTGGAGCTTCGAGGGCGTGGACCGCCTGCGCGTGGCCGCGGTGGAGGGCGCCGAATCCATCGATCCCGCGCAGGCCAACGTGCCCGGGGACTGGCGCCGCCTGCCGGCCTTCCGCCTCCCCGCCGCCGGCTCGCTCACCGTGGCCGAACGCAGCCGCGCGCTGGCCAATCCGGACGACAACCGCCTGTCGCTCGACCGGCACCTGTGGCTGGACTTCGACCACGGCGGCTTCACCATCACCGACCACATCGGTGGCCGCCTGAACCGCGACTGGCGCCTCGACATGGCGCCGCCCTACCTGCTGGAGGCCGCGCGCTCGACCCATGACGACAGCCCGCTGCTGGTCACCGCCGGCGCCGATGGCGCCGGCGGTGACCAGCAG
>QGUX01000018.1 GCA_003242275.1 Pseudomonadota bacterium
TCAGTTGCTTACCAGCGTACCGACATTCTCGCCGCGCACAACCCGCGGCAGGTCGCCGGGATTGTGCAGGTTGAACACCCTGAGCGGGATGTTGTTGTCGCGGCACAGGACGATGGCGGCCGCATCCATCACGTTCAGGCGGTCGTCGAGCACGCGGTCGTAGCTGAGCTTCTCGTAGCGCGTGGCCTGCGGGTTCTTCACCGGGTCGTCGGAGTAGACGCCGTTGACCTTGGTGGCCTTCAGCAGCAGGTCGGCGCCGACCTCGATGGCGCGCAGCGAGGCGGCCGTGTCGGTGGTGAAGAAGGGATTGCCCGTGCCGGCGGCGAACAGCACGATGCGACCCTTCTCCAGGTGCCGGATGGCGCGGCGGCGGATGTAGTCCTCGCATACCTCGTTGATGCGGATGGCCGACATCACGCGCGCATGCGAGCCCAGGCTCTCGATCGCGTCCTGCATGGCCAGCGAGTTCATCACCGTGGCCAGCATGCCCATGTGGTCGGCGGTGACGCGGTCCATGCCCGCACGCGCCAGTCCCGCGCCACGGAAGATGTTGCCGCCGCCGATCACTACCGCCACTTCCACGCCGGTATTGGAGACCTCCACCAGCTCGGTGGCCACGCGCTTCAACATGGCCGGGTCGATGCCGTACTCGGCGGTGCCCAGCAGGGCCTCGCCGGAGAGCTTCACCAGGATGCGCCGGTAACGGACTTGGCTCATTCGCGCCTTCCTTCCTCTTCCTGCAAAAAAATCCCCGCCGGAGCGGGGATCCTCAACTGTCCGAATCTTACTTCGGTGCGCGGCCCTTCATGTCAGTCTTTCTTCGCCAGGCCCGCCTGGCTCATCACCTCGGCGGCGAAGTCGTCCTGCTTCTTCTCGATACCGGCGCCCACCTCGAGGCGGGCCAAGCGCCCGATCCGGGCCTTCGCGCCCTCCAGCAGCTTGCCGACGCTCACCTTGTCGTCCTTCACGAACGGCTGGCCGAGCAGCGTGATCTCGTTCAGCCACTTGTTCAGGCCGCCCTCGACGATCTTCACCAGGATGTTGTCGGGCTTGTTCCTGTTCTTCTCGTCGTTCTTGAGCTGCTCGACGCGGATGTCGCGCTCCTTGGCCTTGGCCTCCTCCGGCACGTCGGCGGCGGACAGGTACAGCGGGTTGCTGGCCGCCACGTGCATGGCGAGGTCCTTGGCCAGCTGCGCGTCGCCCCCCTCCAGCGCCACCAGGGCGCCGATGCGGGTGCCGTGCAGGTAGCTGCCCAGGATGCCGCTGGTCTCGACGCGCTCGAAGCGGCGCACCGAGATGTTCTCGCCGATCTTGGCGATCAGCGCGCGGCGGCGCTCGTCGACGCTCTCGCCGGAGGCCAGCTTCAGGGCCGACAGGGCCTCCACGTCCGCCGGCTTCTGCGCCAGCGCCAGCTGCGCCACCTCGTTGGCGAAGGCGGTGAAGTCCTCGCCACGGGCCACGAAGTCGGTCTCGCTGTTGACCTCGACCAGCACGGCGGACTTGCCGTCGGCGGCCACGGCCAGCGCAATCACGCCCTCGGCAGCCACGCGGCCGGCCTTCTTGTCGGCCTTGGCCAGGCCCTGCTTGCGCATCAGCTCGGCGGCGGCGTCCAGGTCGCCGGCGGTCTCCACCAGCGCCTTCTTGCACTCCATCATGCCCGCGCCGGTGCGCTCGCGGAGCTGGCGCACCAGGTCAGCCGTGATCGCGACGCTCATCAGCGGCCCCCCCGGCGGGCACCGCCCGCACCCGGGCCCGAACGGCGACGGGTGCTGCTGGGAATCTGCTCCTTGCCGCCCTCCGGCACCGCCAGCGCGGCCTCGTCGAGGTCGGGGTCGACCACCGGCGCCGGCGCGGCCCCATTGGCCTCGGCTTCGACAGCGGCTGCACGGGCAGGCTTGCGGCGCACCGGGGCCTGCGGGCGGGCACGGCCGCGGCCGGCCGGCGGACGTCGCGGCTGGCCGCTCTCGTCCAGCTCGACGAAGTCGTCCTCGCCCACCAGCACCTGCGGCACGGCGGCCTTGCCCTCGAGCACGGCATCGGCCGCGGCCGAGGCGTACAGCGAGATGGCGCGCATGGCGTCGTCATTGCCGGGGATCACGTAGTCCACGCCCTCGGGCGAGCAGTTGGTGTCGACAACCGCCACCACCGGGATGCCGAGCTTCCTGGCCTCGGCCAGCGCGATGCGCTCATGGCCCACGTCGATGATGAACAGCACGTCCGGCAGCGAGGCCATGTCCTTGATGCCGCCCAGGCTCTTCTCGAGCTTCTCCATCTCGCGGCGCAGCTGCAGGGCCTCCTTCTTCGAGCGCTTGTCCAGCGCCCCCGACTCGGACAGCTCGGTCAGCTCGGTCAGCCGCTTGATCGACTGGCGGATGGTCTTGAAATTGGTGAGCATGCCGCCCGGCCAGCGCTGGTTGACGTACGGCATGCCGCAGCGCGTCGCCTCCTTCTGGATGGCGTCGCGGGCCGACCGCTTGGTGCCCACGAACAGCAGGGTGCCGCCGTCGGCGACCACGCCCTTGATGAAGGCCATGGCCTCCACGAACAGGGGCTGGGTCTTCTCCAGGTTGATGATGTGGATGTGGTTGCGTTCCCCGAAGATGTACGGCGCCATCTTGGGGTTCCAGAAGCGGGTCTGGTGTCCGAAATGGACGCCCGCCTCCAGCATCTGCCGCATGGACACGCTGGCCATTGCTCTACCTCATTTTGTTCGGGTTAGGGGCCTCACGCGGATCCCTGGCGGCAGCCCCTCCTCTTTCCGAGGGAGGACACCCGGCCGCCAGTGTCGAAACGCGCGGGGATTGGTTTGCCAAAAAAGGCCGCGCTTTATACCATGAACTTCCAGCCCGAACAATGTGTTAGGCCCCCGCGCGGGGCCAGCGAGCAGGTACCCGTGCCGATCACGATCAAGTCCCCGGAAGAACAGGAAAAAATGCGCGTCGCCGGCCGCATGGCCGCGGACGTGCTGGACATGATCGGCGAGCACATCCGCCCCGGGGTCACCACCGAGGAGCTCGACCGCCTCTGCCACGACTACATCGTCGGGGTGCAGAAGGCCATCCCGGCCAACGTCGGCTACAACGGCTTCCCGAAGACCATCTGCACCTCGGTCAACCATGTGGTCTGCCACGGCATTCCCAACGACCGCAGGCTGGCCAACGGCGACATCATCAACATCGACGTCACCGTCAAGTACGAGGGCTTCCACGGCGACCACAGCCGCATGTACTTCGTCGGCAAGCCCTCGGTGCTGGCCGAGCGGCTGGTGCGCGTGACGCGCGAGGCCATGTGGGAGGGCATCCGCCAGGTGCGGCCCGGCGCCACGCTGGGCGACATCGGCCACGCCATCCAGGCCCATGCCGAGTCGCATGGCTTCTCGGTGGTGCGCGAGTACTGCGGGCACGGCATCGGCCGGGTCTACCATGAGGATCCGCAGGTCCTGCACTACGGTCGTCCGGGCACCGGCACGGTGCTGCGCGAGGGCATGACCTTCACCATCGAGCCGATGATCAATGCCGGCAAGCGCCACGTGCAGCTGCTGAAGGACGGCTGGACGGTGGTGACCAAGGATCACTCGCTGTCGGCGCAGTGGGAACACACGGTGCTGGTCACCGCGGGGGGATTCGAAGTGCTCACGCTGGGCGCCGCCGAGCGCGCCACCAGCGCAGCCAAGGTCGCCTGATGGTCTCCATGCAGCAGGCTTCGATGGATGACGATGACGCCGTCGTCCCGAGCCATGACATGCCCGGCTGGCCGCTGCTCGAGCAGCTCGAACAGCGCCTCGCGGCAGGCAACTACTCGCGCGAGGTCTGCCGCCAGCTGCTGCACGATTCCCAGGAAGAACTGAAGGCGCGCTTCCTCGCCGAGGAGAGCGTCGAGGTGCTGGTGCGCTCGCGGGCGCACTTCATCGACGCCCTGCTGAAGGCGATGTGGACGCGGCTGCTGACCCCGGACCTGGCCGCCGGCATGGCGCTGTTCGCGGTGGGCGGCTACGGCCGCGGCGAGCTGCACCCCTATTCCGACGTCGACATCCTGATCCTGGTTCCCGACGGCCGCGTGCTCTCGCCCGAGGAGCGCGCGCAGGTCGAGCAGCTGATCACCTTCCTGTGGGACATCGGCCTGGAGGTCGGCCACAGCGTGCGCACCGCCACCGAGTGCGCCGAGCAGGCCGAATCCGACGTGGGCGTGATGACCACGCTGCTGGAGGCGCGCCAGCTGGCCGGCTCCGAGGCGCTGGCGGCCGACATGCGCGAGGCGCTCTCGCCCGCGCGGGTGTGGCCGTCCGACCGCTTCTTCGAGGCCAAGCTGGCCGAGCAGCGCGAGCGGCACCTGAAGGCCAACGACACGGCCTACAACCTCGAGCCCAACGTCAAGAACGGCCCCGGCGGCCTGCGCGACCTGCAGACCATCGGCTGGGTGGCCAAGCGCCACTTCGGCGCGCAGACCCTGGACGAGCTGGTCGAGAAGGGCTTCCTGACGCCCGGCGAGCTGCGCAAGCTCAAGCAGGCGCAGACTTTCCTGTGGAAGGTGCGCTTCGGCCTGCACGTGCTCACCGGCCGGCACGAGGACCGGCTGCTGTTCGACCACCAGATCAAGCTGGCGAAGACCTTCGGCTACGAGGATGCCACCTTCACGCTGGCGGTGGAGCAGCTGATGCAGCGCTACTACCGCACCGTGCTGGACGTCAGCTTCCTCAACGAGCTGCTGCTGCAGGCCTTCCGCGACGTGATCCTGCCGGACGACTCGCCGGCGCAGCCGCTGAACGCGCGCTTCCAGATCCGCCACGAGTACCTGGAGATCACCAGCCCGGACATGTTCTCGCGCTACCCGTCGGCGCTGCTGGAGCTGTTCCTGCTGCTGCAGCAGAACCCGCAGGTGCGCGGCGTCAGCGCCAGCACCATGCGTGCGGCGGCGCGCCACCTGTGGCTGATCGACGAGGAATTCCGCCAGAACCCGCGCAACCACCGGCTGTTCCTGGACATCCTGCGCGCGCCGGCCGGCGTCACGCACGAGCTGCGACGCATGAACACCTACGGCGTGCTGGGGCGCTACATCCCCGCCTTCGGCCGCATCGTCGGCCGCATGCAGTACGACCTGTTCCACGCCTACACCGTGGACGCGCACACGCTGTTCGTGGTCAGCAACCTGCGCCGCCTGGCGCTGCCGCGCTTCGACCACGAGATGCCGAAGCTCTCGGCCATCATGCAGCGGCTGCCCAGGCCCGAGATCATCTACCTGGCGGCGCTGTTCCACGACATCGCCAAGGGCCGCGGCGGCGACCACTCCGAGCTCGGCGCGGTGGATGCCGAGGCCTTCTGCCTGGAGCAGGGCCTGTCCAACTACGACGCGCGCCTGGTGGCCTGGCTGGTCAAGCACCACCTGGCCATGTCGATCACCGCGCAGAAGAAGGACATCGGCGACCCGGCGGTGGTCAACGAGTTCGCGCGTTTCGTCGGCGACGAGACACGCCTGGATTACCTGTACCTGCTGACCTATGCCGACGTGCGCGGCACCAATCCCAAGCTGTGGAACTCCTGGAAGGCCACCCTCTTCCACGACTTCTACGAGAGCGTGCGCGCGGCGCTGCGCCGGGGCCTGGAAAGCCCCATCGACGAAGAAGAGCTGATCGCCTCCAACCAGCAGGCAGCACGCGAGCTGCTGCCGGCGCGCATCGACGCCGCCGTGGTGGAGCGCATCTGGGCGCCGCTGTCCAAGAGCTTCTTCCTGCGCCACTCGCCCGAGGAGATCGCCTGGTTCACCGAGCTGCGCGCCACCCACGAGGGCGGTGCCGACGAACCCCTGGTGGCCGTGCGGCCGCACAGCGAGCGCGGCTCCACCTCGGTGATGATCTACGCGCCGCACCGTCGCCACGGCTTCGCGCGTGCCACCGCCATGCTCGACCAGCAGGGCCTGACCATCGTCGACGCGCGCATCACGCCGGCCGACAACGGCTTCTCGCTGGACCTCTACCACGTGCTCGAGGACGACGGCACGCCGATCACCGACGCCGAGCGCATCGCCGACATCGAGCGCATGCTGTGGAATTCGCTGCAGCGCCCCGAGGAGACGCCCACCGAGGTGTCGCGCCGCGCGCCGCGCCAGGTGCGCATGTTCAACACCCCCACCCGCGTCACCATCACGCGCGACGAGCGCAACCAGCGCTCGGCGCTGGAACTGGTGTCCGGAGACCGCCCCGGCCTGCTGTGCGACGTGGGCAAGGTCCTGTGGGAGGAGCGCATCGACCTGCAGGGCGCGAAGATTTCCACCATCGGCGAGCGCGCCGAGGACGTGTTCTACGTCACCGACCTGAACCAGCAGCCGCTGGACGATGCCACTGCCGCGCGCCTGCAGGAGCGGCTGGTGGCGGCGCTCACGCGCGCGCCCTGAGCCCCAGGGGCCCTGCCATGAATCCCGGTTTCGAGCGGCTGTCCGCCTATCCCTTCGAACGCCTTGCCGTCCTGCTGAAGGGCGTCGAGCCGCCGGCGCACCTGCCGCACATCCCGCTGTCCATCGGCGAGCCCAGGCACGCCCCGCCCGCCTTCGTCATCGACAAGCTCACGGCCTCGATGGGAGAGCTGGGCAGCTATCCGGCCACGCGCGGCCTGCCCGAGCTGCGCGCCGCCGGCGCGCGCTGGCTGGCGCGGCGTTTCTCGCTGCCGGCCGGCAGCGTGGATCCCGAGCGGCACGTGCTGCCGGTCAACGGTACCCGCGAGGCGCTGTTCGCCTTCGTGCAGGCGGTGGTGGACTCGCGCCGCGGCGCGGCCACGCCGGTGGTGGCCATGCCCAATCCCGGCTACCAGGTCTACGAGGGCGCGGCATTGCTGGCCGGCGCCGAGCCTTACTACCTCAACACCACCGCGGACAACGGTTTCCTGCCCGACCTCGATGCCGTGCCGGCCGAGGTGTGGCGGCGCTGCCAGCTGCTGTTCCTGTGCAGCCCGGCCAATCCCGTGGGCGCAGTGATGGACATCGCCTGGCTGCGCCGCGCGCTGGAGCTGGCCGGGAAATACGACTTCGTCATCGCCTCCGACGAGTGCTATGCGGACCTGTACGACGATGAGTCCTCGCCGCCGCCCTCGCTGCTGACCGCCGCCATCGCCGCGGGCAACACGCAGTTCCGGCGCTGCATGAGCTTCCACTCGCTGTCCAAGCGCTCCAGCCTGCCGGGCCTGCGCTCGGGACTGGTGGCCGGCGACGACGAGCTCATCCGCCCCTTCCTGCTCTACCGCACCTACCACGGCTGCGCCATGCCCATCCCGACGCAGCGCGCCAGCATCGCGGCATGGGACGACGACGCGCATGTAGCGGAAAACCGCGCCCTGTACCGCGCCAAGTTCGACCAGGTGCTGCCCATCCTGGAGCCGGTGGCGCGCGTCACACGCCCGGCCGGCGGCTTCTACATCTGGCTGCCGGTGGGTGGCGACGACGCGGCCTTCACGCGCGCGCTGTTCGCGCGGCAGCACATCACCGTGGTGCCGGGTTCCTACCTCGCCCGCGAGAGCGGCGGCACCAACCCCGGCGCCGGCTTCGTGCGCATCTCGCTCGTTGCCAGCGTGGAGAATTGCGTGCAGGCTGCGCACCGTATCCGGGAATTCATCCTCTCCGACACAAAGAGTTGAGCAACGACATGTCCGAATCCCTCCGCCAGGTCATCGAAGCCGCCTTCGAGCGCCGCTCCGAGATCACCCCCTCCACCGTCGAGCGCTCGCTGCGCCAGGCCATCGAGGACGCCATCGGCCTGCTTGACTCGGGCCAGGCGCGCGTGGCCGAGAAGGTGGGCGATGAGTGGAAGGTCAACGAGTGGCTGAAGAAGGCCGTGCTGCTGTCCTTCCGCACCAACGACAACGCGGCCATGGATGCCGGCGCGCTGCGCTTCTACGACAAGGTGCCGCTGAAGTTCGCCGACCAGAGCCCGGCGCAGCTGCGCGCCGCCGGCGTGCGCGTGGTGCCGCCGGCCACGGCGCGCCGCGGTGCCTACATCGCGCCCAATGTGGTGCTGATGCCCTCCTACGTGAACATCGGCGCCTACGTGGACTCCGGCACCATGGTCGACACCTGGGCCACGGTGGGTTCCTGCGCGCAGATCGGCAGGAACGTGCACCTGTCCGGCGGCGTGGGCATCGGCGGCGTGCTCGAGCCGCTGCAGGCCTCGCCCACCATCATCGAGGACGACTGCTTCATCGGCGCGCGCTCGGAGATCGTCGAGGGCGTGATCGTTGGCGCCGGCTCGGTGATCTCCATGGGCGTGTTCATCGGCCAGAGCACCAAGATCTACGACCGGACCACCGGCGAGATCCTCTACGGCCGCGTGCCGCCGGGCTCGGTGGTGGTGCCGGGCAACCTGCCCTCGGCCGACGGCAAGTACAGCCTGTACTGCGCAGTGATCGTCAAGCGCGTGGATGCGAAGACGCGCGCCAAGACTTCGATCAACGAGCTGCTGCGCGCCACGGACTGAAGGCGCCCTGCCCCGCGCCGGCTCGCGGCGCGGGGTCCTCCTGCACTCGCGGCTGCCTCCCGGCGCCGTGCATTTCCCCCGCCCCGCTTCGACGGATCGCTAGCCGAAACGGCCGGTGATGTAGTCCTCGGTCAGCTTGTGCCGCGGATTGGTGAAGATGCGGTCGGTCTCCCCGACCTCCACCAGCTCGCCCAGGTGGAAGTAGGCAGTGCGCTGCGACACGCGCGCGGCCTGCTGCATGGAGTGGGTGACGATGACGATGGTGTAGCTCGCGCGCAGCTCGTCGATCAGGTCCTCGATGCGCGCGGTGGCGATGGGATCCAGCGCCGAGCAGGGCTCGTCCATCAGGATCACCTCGGGATTGACCGCGATGGTGCGCGCGATGCACAGGCGCTGCTGCTGGCCGCCGGACAGGCTGGTGCCCGGGCTGTCGAGCCGGTCCTTCACCTCCTCCCACAGCCCGGCACGCTGCAGGCTGGTGGTGACGATGTCGTCCAGTTCCACCCGGTCGGCGGCAAGGCCGTGGATGCGCGGCCCGTAGGCCACGTTGTCATAGATGCTCTTGGGGAAGGGATTGGGCTTCTGGAACACCATGCCTACCCGGGCACGCAGCTGCACCACGTCCTGGCGGCGGTCATGGATGTCGCTGCCGTCCAGCTCGATGCGACCGGCCACCCGTGCGCCCTCGATGGTGTCGTTCATGCGGTTCAGGCACCTGAGGAAGGTCGACTTGCCGCAGCCGGAGGGGCCGATCATCGCCAGCACCTGGTTGCGCCCGATATCGATGTTCACGTCCTTGATGGCGTGCTTCTCCCCGTAGAACACATTGACGTCGCGCGCCTGGATGAGCGGGTCATCCACGGTCACGCGCCCCACGGTCCTCGATGCGGGGTTCACCGGCAGGGGCTCGACCTTCTTCTGTGCTTCAGCGGGCATGCAATCTCCGGGGCTACCAGCGCCGCTGGTATCGGTTGCGCAGGACCACGGCGGTGACGTTCATCACGACCAGGAACAGGAGCAGCACCATGATGGCAGCGGAGGTGCGCTCGAGGAATGCACGCTCGGGGCTGTCGGCCCACAGGAATACCTGCACCGGCAACACGGTGGCCGGATCGGCCAGCGAGCGCGGCACGTCGACGATGAAGGCCACCATGCCGATCATCAGCAGCGGCGCGGTCTCGCCCAGCGCGCGCGCCATGCCGATGATGGTGCCGGTGAGCATGCCCGGCATGGCCAGCGGCAGCACATGGTGCATGACCACCTGCAGCTTCGAGGCCCCCATGCCCAGCGCCGCCTCGCGGATGGACGGCGGCACGCCCTTCAGCGCCGCGCGGCCGGCGATGATGATGGTGGGCAGGGTCAGCAGTGTCAGCACCAGGCCGCCCACCAGCGGCGCCGAGCGCGGCATGCCGAAGAAGTTCAGGAACACGGCCAGGCCCAGCAGGCCGAACACGATGGAGGGCACGGCGGCGAGGTTGTTGATGTTGATCTCGACCAGGTCGGTCCAGCGGTTGCGCGGCGCGAACTCCTCCAGGTAGATCGCGGCGGCCGCACCGATCGGGAATGACAGCAGCAGCGTCACGCCCAGCGTCAGCAGCGAACCCGCCACGGCGCCGAGCACGCCGGCTTCCTCCGGATCGCGCGAATCGCCATTGGTGAAGAAGGCGGTGTTGAACGCCAGGCGCAGCTGGCCGCGTTCCACCAGCGCGTCGATCCAGCCGACCTGCGCGTCGGTGAGCACGCGGTCTTCCTCCGGCAGGCTGCGGTCGATGTGCCCCTTCAAGAGCTGGTCCACGTCCGCCCTCGCCCGCAAAGCCACGCGCTCGCGCGTGCCGATCAGAAGCGGGTCGGCCTGCACGCGGTGCTGCAGGCGGAACGGCGCAGCGCTGCCCACCAGCGCATACAGCGAGCGCAGCTCCCGCCGCCCTTCCACTTCCGGGAAAAGCTCGCGCAGGGAGGCACGGACCAGGGCGTTGTAATCGGCAGTGGCCAGCACGTCCGGATCGCGCCGGCCCTCAGGATCGATGACTGCCGGGTCGTAGAAGATGTCGAGCACCACCTCGGCCTGCCGGAAGGCGGAGATGCCCTGGCCGAAGATGCTGGCGAACAGGAACAGGACCGCCGACAGGCCCAGCAGCACCGCCGCCAGGCCACAGGAACGGAAGCGGCGCTCGGCTCGATAACGGCGCTTCAGGCCCCGCTCCACCAGCTCGCGGGTGCGCTCATGCGACCTATTCATACTGCTCCCGGTACCTGCGCACCACGTACAGCGCGATCACGTTCAGCACCAGCGTGGTGATGAACAGCATCAGCCCGAGGGCGAAGGCGGCCAGCGTCTTCGGGCTGTCGAACTCCTGGTCGCCGGTAAGCAGCGTGACGATCTGAACCGTCACCGTGGTCACCGCCTGCAGCGGATTGGCGGTGAGGTTGGCCGCCAGCCCCGCCGCCATCACCACGATCATGGTCTCGCCAATGGCGCGCGACACGGCCAGCAGCACGCCGCCGACGATTCCGGGCAGCGCCGCGGGCAGCACCACCTGGCGGATGGCTTCCGAGCGCGTGGCGCCCAGCGCATAGGCGCCGTCGCGCAGCGACTGCGGCACGGCGCAGATCATGTCGTCGGCCAGCGAGGAGACGAAGGGAATGATCATCACGCCCATCACCAGTCCCGCCGCCAGCGCGCTCCCGGAGGCGACATCCAGCCCCACCGACTCGCCGAAGGCACGCAGCGCCGGCCCGACCGTCAGCGCGGCGAAGAAGCCGTACACCACGGTGGGGATGCCGGCCAGGACCTCCAGCATTGGTTTTGCCCAGGCGCGGAAACGCCGGCCCGCGTACTCGGCGAGGTAGATGGCCGAGAACAGCCCGACGGGAACGGCGATCAGCATGGCGATGCCCGCGATCATCAGCGTGCCCAGGAACAGCGGCACCGCACCGAAGCGGCCCTCCGAGGCCACCTGGTCCGCGCGCATCGCCGTCTGCGGGCTCCACTCCAGCCCGAACAGGAACTCGGTCACCGGCACGGCGCGGAAGAACAGGAAGGATTCGTACACCACCGACGCCACGATGCCCGCCGTGACGAACACCGCCAGCGAGGCGCAGGCCAGCAGCAGCGTCTCGCCGGTCTTCTCCACGGCGTTGCGGGCGCGCAGCTCCGGCGAGATTCTCACCCGCACCACCAGGATGGCCAGCACGCCCAGCGCCAGCACCACGCCGGCGAGCGCCAGCCGCGCGGTGGATTGCAGCCGCGCGTAGTGCGCCGCGGCGGCGCGCACCCCGGGCTCGGCCAGCCCGGCCGGCACAGCGCCGGAGAGCACGTTGCGCACGTCGTTGACCAGCAGGCCCAGCGCGACCGGGTCGGCGGGCGCCGCCTCGCCCATGCCGGCCACCACCAGGCTGCCGAGGATGCGCTCCTCGAGGGCCAGCCATGCCACCAGCACCACAAGGCAGGGCAGCGCGCACCACAGCGCTGCCAGCAGGCCGTAGTAGCTGGGAAGCGAGTGCAGGCGGCGGATCCCGCGCCCGCCGCCGACGGTGGCCAGCGCGCGGTACTTGCCCAGCAGGTAGCCGAGCACCGCCATCGCAGCAACCAGCAGGAGCAATGCGCCGGTGGACATGCCGTTGCAGGACTACCGGCCGCGGTCCGCGGGCTTCACCCGCCCGAGCACCTCGCTGCGCACGGCTGCGAGTTCCTCGGCCGGCAGCGGCACCAGCCCCCTCTCGGAGAGGTAGCCCTCCTCCCCCGCGGCACGCGCGCTGACGTACTCCAGCACGAACTCGCGCAGCCCGGGGATCACGCCCATGTGTGCGCCCTTCACGTACAGGTACAGCGGCCGCGACAGCGGGTAGCGGGAAGCGGCGATGTCCTGGAAGGTCGGGGCCACGCCGTCGATCGCCGCGCCCTGGATCTGGCTGATGTTCTCCTCCAGGAAACTGAATCCGAAGATCCCCAGCGCCCGGGGACTGGCCTGGAGCTTCTGCACGATCAGGTTGTCGTTCTCGCCGGCCTCGATGTACGCCCCGTCCGCCCGCACCGCGTGGCAGAGCTGGCGGAACTGCTGCTCGTCACGCGTCTTGAGCTCCCGGATGAAGGCATGGGCCGAGCAGCCGGGTTCCATCACCAGCTCGAGGAAGGCGTCGCGCGTGCCCGAGGTGGGCGGCGGCCCCAGCACCTCGATGCGGTGGTCCGGCAGCGCCGGGTCGATCTGGTTCCACGTCCGGTACGGGTTGTCAATGAACGCGCCCTCCCGGGCCGGGTCCGGCACCCGGCGGGCCAGCGCCAGGTAGAGCTGCTGGCGGGAGAGGCCCGGAGGCTTGCCCTTCTTGGAGCCGGCCACGACAATTCCGTCGTAGCCCACTTTCACTTCGATGATGTCCCTCACCCCAGCCTTCGCGCATGCGTCGATCTCGCTCTGCTTGATCGGGCGCGAGGCATTGACCGCGTCAGGATGCTGAATTCCCACCCCGCCGCAGAACAGCTTGATGCCTCCGCCGGTGCCGGTGCTCTCCACCTTGGGCGTCCTGAAGCGCGTGGCGCGGCCGAACTGCTCGGCCACCGTGGTGGTGAAGGGATAGACCGTCGAGGATCCCACCACCGAGACGTAGTCGCGGCTCCGCGCCGCCGCCGCCATTGGCAGGGCCACGAGGCCGGCCAGCACCAGGGCACAGGCGGCTGTCTTGGGGGGCATGCTCGTCACTCCTCGGCATCGGCCCGGGGCGCGGGCGGGCACTGGCGCCCAATTTACGAAGCGGACATTACAGTCCTGTTGCAGCCTGTAACATTCGCGGCAGGCGCGACAAGTGCTTGATCTTTCGGGACCCGCCCCTGGCGGGCGTCGGGCAATTGGCCTTCAGGAGCCGGCACCACATTGCACAAGTCTGACACCCTGCTGCTGACGCAGGAACTCATCTCGCGTCCCTCGGTCACCCCCACGGACCACGGCTGCCAGCAGCTCATGATGGAGCGGCTGGCAGCGGTCGGGTTCCACAACGAGCCGCTGAACTACGGCAGCGTGCAGAACTTCTGGTCCAGGCGCGGCAACGGCGGCCCGGTGCTGTGCTTCGCCGGCCACACCGACGTGGTGCCCACCGGCCCGCTGGAGGAGTGGAAGACCGACCCCTTCAAGCCCACCATCATCGACGGCCGCCTGTACGGCCGCGGCGCGGCGGACATGAAGAGCGGGCTGGCGGCCATGGTCACGGCCGTGGAGGCCTTCGTGCGCGAGTGCCCGGACCACAAGGGCACCATCGCCTTCCTGATCACCAGCGACGAGGAAGGCCCGTCGGTGGACGGCACCAAGCGCGTGGTGGAGGAACTGAAGGCGCGCGGCGAGCGCATCGACTGGTGCATCGTGGGCGAGCCCTCCAGCGAGAAGCGCGTGGGCGACACCATCAAGATCGGACGGCGCGGCTCCTACAGCGGCCGGCTGACCGTGCACGGGGTGCAGGGCCACGTGGCCTACCCGCAGCTGGCGGTGAACCCGGTGCACACCTTCGCCCCGGCACTGGCCGAGCTGACCCGGCACGAGTGGGACAAGGGCAACGAGCACTTCGAGCCCACCACCTTCCAGATCTCGAACATGAACGCCGGCACCGGCGCGCCGAACGTGATCCCGGGCGAGCTCAAGGCGCGCTTCAACCTGCGCTACAACACCGAGCAGACCCAGGAGAAGCTGCGCCGCACCGTAGAGGAGATCCTCGACCGCCACGGGGTGAAGTACACCATCGACTGGTATGTGTCGGGCGAGCCCTTCTACACCCCGCCCGGTCCGCTGTCGGACGCGGTGTGCGCGGCGGTGGAGAAGGTCACGGGGGCCAGGCCGGTCATGTCCACCGGCGGTGGCACCTCCGACGGGCGCTTCATCGCCAAGCTGGGCACCAAGGTGGTGGAACTGGGCGTATGCAACGCCACCATCCACAAGGTCAATGAATCGGTGGATATCGCCGAGATCGATACCCTGCACCAGCTCTACCTGGAGACGCTGCGCCGCCTGCTGGGCTGAGCGGCGCCCTCTTCCTCAGGCCGGCGCGCGGCGCGCCGGCCAGTTCACCAGGATCCCCAGCGCGCCCAGCGCCAGCGACCAGATCAGCACCCAGGCGGGCATGGCCAGGCCCAGGAAGGTCCAGTCGATGTTGGCGCAGTCACCCGGCGCGGTGAGCACCTTGCGGATCACCTCGAACAGCGGATTGATCTCCAGCATCCACTCCAGCGAGGCACCGCAGGAGGCATAGGTGCCCGGCGGCTGCGCCTGCACGTAGACGTGGCGGCCGGAAACCCCGGCGGCGATGGCCGTGGTCAGCACCACCAGCGCGACGGCCGTGAACGAGGCCCAGCGCCGGCGGGCAAGGGCCAGCACGGCCGACACCAGCAGCGCCACGCCCATGGCCACCACGCCCACGCGCTGGAACATGCACAGCGGACAAGGCTCGTAGCCCAGCACCTTCTCGGCGTACAGGGCATATCCCAGCAGCGCGAAACAGGCCAGCCCCGCCGCCACGTTGACCGCCACGCGACGGGCGCGCAGCGCATTGATCAGACTCATCAATCAGGCCCCCGGTCCGCGCAGATGGCGCTCGATCTCCTCGAAGCGAGTATGGCGCACATCCTTGCCGTGCACCATGTAGATCACGTACTCGCAGATGTTCTTGGCGTGGTCGCCGACGCGCTCCAGCGCGCGCACGATCCACATCACCTCCAGCGCCCGGCGGATGTTGCGCGGGTCCTCCATCATGAAGGTGATGGCCTGGCGCTGGATGGATTCGTACTCCTCGTCGACGCTGTCGTCGCGGCGGGCCACGTCCAGCGCCGCCACCGCGTCCAGGCGCGCGAAGGCGTCCAGCGCATCGTGCAGCATCTGCGAGACGATGCGGCCCATGTGCTTGATCTCGCGGTACTTGTTCTCGGGCCGCTCCATGCTCGCCAGGCGCGAGGCGATGGTGCCGATCTTCTCGGCCTCGTCGCCGATGCGCTCCAGGTCGGTGATGGTCTTGATGACGGCCACGACCAGCCGCAGGTCCCCGGCCGCGGGGCTGCGCGTGGCGAGGATGCGGCTGCACTCCTCGTCGATGGCCACCTCCAGGGCATTGACCTTCAGGTCCTCGCCGGCGATGGACTCCCCGAGCGAGCTGTCCCCCTCGATCACCGAGGTGATGGCCTTGCCGAGCACTTCCTCGACCAGCCCCCCCATCTCCAGCACGCGGGTGCGTACGCGCTCGAGCTCCTCATTGAACCGGCGCGATATGTGATGGGAGAGGTCCGCGGTTTCCATTCGATTCCTCCGATGCACCGGAAAGTCTATCCCCGCCTCCGGCCTTGATCACGCGGCGCGGCGGGAACACGCAGGTGAACGTGCTGCCACGGCCCGGCTCGCTGGCCACTTCGAGCACGGCGCCATGGTGCTGCAGCACGTGCTTGACGATGGCCAGCCCCAGGCCGGTACCACCCGCGGCACGCGCACGGCCCGGATCCACGCGGTAGAAGCGCTCGGTCAGTCGCGGCAGGTGTTCCGCGGCAATGCCCGGGCCGGTGTCCACGACCTCGACACGGCCCCGGCCCTGCTCGTCCAGCCGCCAGCGGATGAGCACGCGGCCGGATGCCGGGGTGTACTTGGCGGCATTGTCGACCAGATTGGAGAAGGCCGAGGTCAACTCCACCTCGTCACCGGCCAGCTTCGCGCCGGTGGCCAGTTCGAGACTGACCTCGGGATGCACCGGGCGGGCCAGCACCTCCTTGCGCAGCAGCGCCAGCAGGGCGGCCACGTCCACCGGCGAATGGCCGGCCTCGCCGGCCAGCGCATCCAGCTTCGAGAGATCGAGCAGGTCGTTGACGATGCCGTTCATGCGTTGCGCCTGGCGCTGCATCTCGGCCATCGGCGGGCGCAGTGACGGATCCAGGGTTTCATCCTGCAGCAAGGTTTCCAGGTAGCCCGTCATCACGGTCAATGGCGAACGCAGCTCGTGCGAGGCATTGGCGACGAAATCCTTGCGCATGGATTCCAGCGCCACCTGCTGCGACACGTCCCGCACCAGCACCAGCTGCTGCGCGCCACCGAACGACACCACCTGCAGCGACAGGTACAGGCGCAGCTCGCCACCGCGCGCCACCACCAGGGGCTCGGCGAAGTCGCGCTTGCCCAGGTAACGCGCCAGCGCCGGGTCGCGCACCAGGTTCATGAGGCGGATGCCCAGGTCCACCTTGCGCCGCAGGCCGAGAAGTTCGCCGGCCTTGCGGTTGAACCAGAGGATCTCCCACTGGTCATTCAGCACCAGCACGCCATCGGGCATGGCGGCCGTGGAGCGCCGCAGCTCGCGGAACACGTCCAGCAGCCGCTGCTTGTGGAAACGCTTGCGCCGGTGCAGGCGCACCACGCGCGCGACCACGTCGCCCCACAGGCCGGTCGCGTCGGGCGGATCGCGGCGACTGCGCTCGCGCAGCCAGCGGTCGAGCCAGTAGAGATTGAGCAGCTGCCAGGCCAGCATGCCTGCCAGCGCGAGCGCAATGCCCGCCCATACCCGGCCCAGCAGCCACCCCAGCACCACGCCTGCAGCCAGCGTGGCCCCTACCCGCCCGGCCAGGAACCCGACGGCATTGCGATCCCTCACGCCGCGGGCTCCCGCGCGGAGAAGCGATAGCCGGTGCCACGCACGGTCTGGACCAGGTGCGACTTCGACACCGCCTCGAGCGCCATGCGCAGGCGGCGGATGTGCACGTCCACCGTGCGTTCCTCGACGTACACGTTGCCGCCCCAGACCCTGTCCAGCAACTGGGCGCGCGTGTACACGCGCTCGGGATTGAGCATGAAGAACTCGAGCATGCGGTATTCGGTGGGACCGAGCACCACCTCGGTGCCACCAGCCAGGACCCGGTGCGAGGCACGATCCAGGACCAGGCCGCCGATCCTCACCTGCTCCTCCACCGCCGGCCCGCCGGCGCGCCGCAGCACCGCGTTGATGCGCGAGAGCAGCTCGCGCGGCGAGAAAGGCTTGGTGACGTAATCGTCGGCGCCGCCGTCCAGGCCCGCGACCTTGTCGCACTCGGCCGCGCGCGCGGTAAGCATGATCACCGGAAGGTCGCGGGTGGCGGATTCGCGCTTGAGCAGGCGGGTGAGTTCCAGCCCGCTCATGTCCGGGAGCATCCAGTCCACCAGCACCAGCTCGGGCCGGCGGTCGGCGATGCGCACCCGCGCGCTGTGGCAGTCCGAGGCCTCGGCCACGTCGAAGCCCGCGCGCCTGAGCGCGAAGGCGATCATTTCACGGATCGGCTGCTCATCCTCGACGATCAGAATCTGGCGCACGGTGGTCCTGCCCTTCGGATGTCACGCCGCCATTCCATGACAGGTCCGTTACGAACATCTTACAGCCGGGCGGAATTCAGGGTTTCCGCGGCACATGGGCCACCTGGTCGCGCAGGTAGACCGGCTGGGCGAGCGTGGCATCCAGCCAGGGCGCGCCGGCGGCCAGGTCGGCCGCGGCCAGGGCGGCCACGTCGGCGGCATGCGGCTCGGCTTCTGCCAGGACGCACTGCGGGGGCAGGCCCAGTGCGGTGGCGATCGACGGATACGCGCTGAATCCCCGGCCCGCGCCGGCCACGATGCCTGCGGGCACGGCGGCCAGCATGGTCCCGGGCGGGCTGACGGCCTCATCGGCATCGGCCAGCGCCGGCGCGAACACGCCCCAGTACACCTCCCCCATGCGCGCATCCATGCAGGCCAGGAGGGATCCCTGCAGCGGCGCCTCGCCACGGTCGGCGAGCACGCGGCGGACCTGCGCAGCCAGCGCGCGCAGCGAGGACACCGGCCGCACCGGCAGGTTCGCACCGGCGGCCAGGCCCTGCGTCACCGCCGCGGCCACGCGCAGCCCGGTGAAGGAGCCCGGCCCGCGCCCAAAGGCGATGCCATCGAGCCCGCGCAGCGTCACGCCGCCCTCGGCCAGCAGCTCATCCACCATGGGCAGGAGCAGCTTCGCGTGGTCGCGCGCGGTCGGCACGCCGCGCACCAGCAGCCTGTCACCGAGCAGCAGCGCCGCCGAGCACTGGGCGCTGGCGGTGTCGAGGGCAAGCAGCTTCATCGCTCCAGGGGCTCCCGTGCAAAGGGCTTCATGCTACGTGCCCGCGGAGGTACCGGCCAGCATGGCGCGCACTTCGGCGAGGTCGCGGGTACGCCGCATAGGCGGCAGCGCGGCCAGCAGCTGCCTGCCGTAGCCGCGTCCGGTGATGCGCGGATCGAGGATGGCCACCACGCCGCTGTCGCGTTCGCTCCGGATCAGCCGTCCCACGCCCTGCTTCAGCGCAATGGCTGCCTCGGGCACCTGGAAATCGTTGAAGGGATTGCCGCCTTGCTGGCGTACGTGCTGCACGCGGGCACGCAGCACCGGATCCTCCGGCGAGGCAAAAGGCAGGCGGTCGATGGCCACCAGGCGCAGCGCGCGGCCGGGCACGTCCACGCCCTCCCAGAAGCTGGCCGTGCCGAGCAGCACGGCGTTGCCGTGCTCGCGGAACTCCCGCAGCAGCTGCTCGCGCGGCGCCTCGCCCTGCACCAGCAACTTCATGCGCGCAGCACTGCCGCTGCCCCAGCGCCCGCGCAGGCGCTGCCCGGCCTGCTGCAGGGCGCGATGGCTGGTGAACAGCAGGAAGGCTCCGCCGCCGGACAGCTCGGCCAGCATCGCCGCCATGTCCAGTGCCGCGATGCCATGCTCCGGCGTGGACGGATCGGGCAGTCCCTGCGGCAGGAACAGCAGCGCCTGGCGCTCGTAGTCGAAGGGGCTGTCGATGGCCAGCGTGTCGCAGCGACCGGCCACTCCCATGCGCTCCAGGAAATGCGAGAAGTCGCCGGCCACGGCCAGCGTGGCCGAGGTGAACACCCACGCGGCCGGGCGGCTGTCCATGATGGAGCGCAACCTGGGCCCGATGTCGAAGGGAAGCACCTGCGCAAGGAAGCCGCGCGCACCGGGCTGCAGCAGCCGCGCACCTGCGGACGGCGGTGAATCCAGCACCGCGTCCAGCTCCCCTGCCAGCGAACCGGCACGGATGGCCCCCTGCAGCAGCGCATCGCCGCCTTCCAGCCCGCGCAGCGCATCCCCCAGGTCGCACAGCGCGGTGACCAGCGCGCGCGCGGCGCCGTCGAAATCGGCGAGATCATCACCCCAGGCGCGACGCTGCCCGGCCGGCGCCGCAGCCAGCGCACTGCGCACGGCTTCCTGCAACGCACGCCGCAGCGATTCCAGCCCGGGATCCAGGCGAGCAGGGTCGAAGCCCGACTCCACCAGCAGCGCCGGCACGTCGGCGATGAGCTCATCCACCTTGCGCGAGCTGAACTGGGTACCGAAGAACTGCGCCGCCAGCTCGGGCAGCTGGTGCGCCTCGTCGAGGATGAGCGCATCGGCCGTGGGCAGGATGTCGCCGAATCCTTCCTCCTTCAGCGCCAGGTCCGACAGCAGCAGGTGGTGGTTCACCACCACCACGTCGGCCTCGGCAGCGCGGCGACGGGCGGCGAACACATGGCATTGCGAGAACTGCGCGCAGCGCCCGGCGGTGCAGCTCTCGCGCGTGGAGGTGATGGCCGCGCGCAGGGGATGCCCGTCGGGAAGATCGGGCAGCCCGGCGAGGTCGCCGTCGCGCGTGACCTCGGCCCAGCGCGCCACAGCGGCAGCCAGGTCACGCGCGTGGCCCGCCAGCGGCAGGTCGCGCGGCATGCGCAGCCAGCGCTCGCGGCAGAGGTAGTTGGCGCGCCCCTTCAGCAGCGCCACCGTGGCCGGCCGGCCCAGCGCCCTGCCGAGCAGCGGCAGGTCGCGGTGGAAGAGCTGGTCCTGCAGCGTGCGCGTGCCGGTGGAGACGATCACCTTCAGCCCCGACAGCAGCGCCGGGATCAGGTAGGCGAAGGTCTTGCCGGTGCCCGTGCCGGCCTCGGCGACCAGCCAGCCGCGCGTGGCCAGCGCATCGGCGACAGCGCGCGCCATGGCCCGTTGCGAGGGGCGCGGACGAAAGCCCGGAAGGGCCCGTGCCAGCGGCCCGTCGCCGGAAAATATCTCTTCAAGATCAAACACCTGGACGAACCGTTGAAAGTGGGGATCAAGTCCTGTCGAGAGCGCGTTCCACCGATCGCTGGCTAGGCAACCGCCTGCGGCCAATGGCGCTATACTTGTTGATTCTCATCCATTTGTTTGTCTCGCAAGGTAACCCAAATGGCGACCGCACCCAGCGCATTCAAACCCCTGCCAGAAATCTCACCCGAGGTAGCCGACTGGGTGTCCGAGGTGGCGAGGCTGACCACGCCGGACCGGATCCACTGGTTCGACGGCAGCCCCGCCGAGGTCGCCCGCCTGCGCAACGAGCTGCTGGCGAAGAAGGAACTGCTGCCGCTCAACGAGAAGACCTTCCCGGACTGCTACCTGGCGCGCTCCCATCCCTCCGACGTAGCGCGCGTGGAGCACCTGACCTTCATCTGCACCAGCAACAAGGACGACG
>QGUX01000254.1 GCA_003242275.1 Pseudomonadota bacterium
TGCCACCAGCACCAGGCTCCAGCCCACCAGGAAGCTCACCGAGTACGGCAGCATCAGCGCCACCACCGTGCCGATGCCCGAGGACTTCACATAGCGCTGGCAGAACACCACCACCAGCGGGAAGTACGGCATCAGCGGGGTGATGATGTTGGTGGAGCTGTCGCCCACGCGGTAGGCCGCCTGGGTGGTGGCCGGGTCGATGTCCAGCTGCATCAGCATGGGCACGAAGATGGGCGCCAGCAGGGCCCACTTGGCGGTGGCCGAGCCGACGAACAGGTTGATGAAGCAGGTGAGCAGCACGATGCCCACCATGGTCACCGCCAGCGGCAGCCCCAGCGCCTTGAGCGCCGCCCCGCCCTCCAGCGCCAGCAGCACACCCAGGTTCGAGCGGTTGAAGGCGGCGATGAACAGCGCCATGAAGAACACCAGCACCATGTAGTAGCTCATGGTGCCCATGGCCCTGGACATGCCCTGCACCACGTCGCGGTGGCTCTTCACGGTGCCCGCGGCGATGCCGTAGGCGATCGAGGGCAACAGGAAGAACAGGAAGATCAGCGCCACGATGGAGCGCATGATGGGCGCGTCCGCCGCGGTCAGTGCGCCGCTGCTGGCCGAGCGCCAGGCACTGTCGCCCGGCCAGGCGCTCGCCACCATCAGCACGCCGGCCACCAGCAGCGTCAGCAGCGCCGCGCGCAGGCCGCGCCGCTCGGCCGGCGTGGGCGCTTCGAACCTGGGCATCTCGCTCATGTCGCCGTCGATGGCGGCGCCCGAACGCAGCAGCCGCGGCTCGATCACGCGGTCGGTCAGCCACCAGCCCAGCGCGACGATCAGCAACGACGAGGCCGTGGTGAAGTAGTAGTTCACCAGCGGATTGACCTGCACGCCGGCGTCGAGCAGCCCGGCCGCCTCCTGCGTGATGCCGGCGAGCTGCGCATCCAGCGCCACCGGCAGGAAGCTGGCCGAGAAGCCGCCCGACACGCCGGCGAAGGCCGCCGCGATGCCCGCCAGCGGATGCCGGCCGGCCGCATGGAAGATCACGCCGCCCAGCGGGATCACCAGCACGTAGCCCGCATCCACCGCCAGGTGCGACAGCAGCGCCACCACGATCAGCATCGGCGTGAGCAGCTTCCTGGAGGTCACCGCCAGCAGCGCGCGCAGCCCGGCGTTGATGAAGCCCACGTGCTCGGCCACGCCGATGCCCAGCATGGCCACCAGCACCACCCCGAGCGGGTGGAAGCCGGTGAAGATGGTGACCATGTCGCTGGTCAGCGAGGTGAGCTGGCGGCCGGCCAGCAGGTTGACGATGGCCAGCGGCTCGCCGCTGCGCGGGTCGATGGCGGAGAACTGAAGCGTCGAGAGCGCAGCCGAGACCAGCAGCGTGATGCCCAGCAGCAGCAGGAACAGCACCGCCGGATCGGGCAGGCGGTTGCCGATGCGCTCGACATGGCCAAGGAGGCGCTCCAGGCGCGTGGGAGTCGTGACGGGTGGCGTCGCGGACATCAGGCTCTCCCTTGCCGGTTGCCCGCCGGCCCATCGGCCGGCGGGAACCCTGTTCTTCAGTGTTGCGGGACCCGCCTCAGGTCTTCGAGTCCGCCGTGACCCGCGCCTCAGCCGCGCTCTCGCCGCTGTTGCGCGGGATGTGCGTGGGGATCAGGAAGAAGCTGATCACGGTGATGCAGATCACGGCCGCCATGAACAGGAAGAAGGCGCTCACCGACGGGATGGGATCCATGCCGAAGTAGACGCCGGCGACCCAGGGCGCCAGCACCGCACCCAGGCGGGACACGGTCTGGGCCGCGCCCACGGCCGAACCGCGCACCTCGGTCGGGTAGGAATGCGCGCCCACCGCATACATGAAGGCCTGCATGCCGTTGACCGAGGCGCCGGCCAGCAGGCACAGGATGAACAGCGCGGCCAGCGACGGCGTGGAGGACCACAGCACCACCGCCACCAGCGCGCTGGCGAGGCCGCCCAGCGCCGCCAGCGCCGTGCCCGTCAGGCGCGAGCCGAACCAGCCGATCAGCACCGCGCCGCCGATCGAGCCCAGCACCGATCCACCGCTGAAGTACTGCAGGCCCATCGAGCCGTCGTCGCTGGACAGGTTGGCCTGGGTCAGCAGCAGCGGGATCTGGCTGGTGAACACGTACAGCACGAAGCTGTTCACCGTGAAGGCGATCCAGATCAGCGTGGTGCGCACGCGGAAGTCCGCGTTCCAGATGGTGGCCAGCCAGTTGCTCGACTGCTTGCCCTGCTCCACCACGTAGAACTCCTCGGTGCCGTCGAAGCGCCTCTCCTTGACCAGCGAGTTCAGCGCCCGGGCGAGCTTGCCGTGCAGCCGCGAGTGCTTGGCCATGTACTTCGGCGATTCGGGCAGCAGCCAGGAGAACAGCACGAACAGCGCCAGCGGCACCACGGCGCCGACCAGGAACATCACGCGCCAGCCGTAGTCGGGCACCAGCCCGCGGTAGATGAAGCCGGTGAGCGTGCCGCCCAGCGGCACGGCCACGATCACCGATGCCACGACCACCGAGCGCACGCGCTTGTTGGTCCACTCGGACACCAGCGTGGTCGCCAGCGGCGTGATGCCGCCCAGACCGAAGCCCATCACCAGGCGCCAGAACCACAGCGCGTCGATGGACTTGGCGAAGTAGCAGAAGGACGAGCCGATGCCCATCAGCGCCAGGCACGCCACGTAGGCCATCTTGCGGCCGATGCGGTCTCCCAGCCAGCCCAGCAGCACCGAACCGACCGCCATGCCCAGCAGGCCCGCCTGCATGAAGGGCTGGATCTCCTGCCGGTTGGCCACGCCCAGCTCCGGGTCGCCCAGCATGTCCGGCGCGATGTAGCTCGGAATGAACAGGTCGAAGCCATCCGTGAGCATGATGATGATCATCATCAGCGCGATGCCCAGGGGTTTGCCCAGGAACGGCGCGGAATCGATGACGGCCCCCACATCCACTTTCTTGCTGGTCTGCATGACGCTCACTTCGGTTGTTGCGGCTGAAGGAATAGTTGTTGTGGTCGCAAGGGCGCGACTTTGGCCCGAAACGCCCCCCGATGGCAACGGGAAAGTGGCCCGGTCAGGGCACGATGGCCTCGATTTTCGGGGTCGTGCCCTGCGGGAATTTCGCCTCCGGATTCTCGGCCGTGGCCCCCAGCTCCCGGAGCAGCGCCACGGTGTCGTGGTACTGGACCGGCGCCAGCGCATTGAACTCCTGCGGGAAGCGTCCCATGGCGTAGTCGATGGGCGAAAGTCCGTTGGAGTCGAGCACGTCCAGCTCCGCCCCGTCCTCCACCAGCCGGCGCACCAGGCGGTTCCAGCCGCGCGAGGCGGCCGCGTGCAGCGCCGTGCGGTTGGCCGGCGTGCGGATCTTCAGGTCCGCGTCCGCATACCCCAGCACGGTGCGGGCATTGACGTCCGCGCCGGCCTTCACCAGCAGCGCGTAGGCCTCCAGCGCGTCCTCCTCGGTGCGTTCCTTGCCGCGCGTGGGGTCGTGGATGTGGCCGTCGCCGCAGGCCGCCATCAGCGGCGTCACGCCCTGCGAGTTGGCCAGGTCGGGCAGCGCGCCGTGCCCGAGCAGCAGCTTCATCGCCGGGATGTCCCCCGCCTTGGCGGCGCGCAGCAGCGGCGTGGTGCCCCACACGATCATGGGGTCGCGGTAGCGGTCGTAGGGGATGTTGCGGTAGCGCGGCCGGAGCTTGAGCTGCGCGTTCGGATTGGCGCCGCGCTCGAGCAGCATGCGGATGACCTCGATGCCGGAGGTGCGGTCCATCGAGGGAATCTCGACCCGCCGGCCGATGGGCAGCGTGTTCTGGTCCACGGCCACGTACAGCGGCGTCTGGCCGTAGATGTCCCACAGGTTCACGTCGGCGCCGGCCTCGATCAGGAACTTCGCCGTGTCCCAGTGGCGGTTCAGCAGCGCCATGATGAGCGCCGTGGTGCCGTCCGGGTCGTCGAGGTCGATGTCGGCGCCGGCCTTCAGCAGCTCGTCGATGCAGGGGATGCAGCCCTCGCGGGCCGCGAACAGCAGCGGCGTCAGGCCGCCGCGGAACATGTCCTTGGGCCGCCCCTCGGCCGTCACCCGGCGCTGCCAGTCGCGCACCGCCGAGCGCTCGTCCACCTTCGCGCCGGCCTTCACCAGCAGGCGGATCATCGCCGGCTGGCCCTGCGCCGCGGCCCACATCAGCGCCGTCTGCCCGCCCCAGGACTCGCGCGCATTCACGTCGGCGCCGCGCCGGAGCAGCAACCTCGCGGCCTCGACGTTGCCGGTGCGGGCCACCACCATCAGCGCGGTCTGGCCCTCATCGTTGCGGGATTCGACGTCGGCGCCGGCCGCGAGCAGCAGGCCGATCAGCTCGGGATCGCCGCGCTGGGCGGCGAGCATCATCGGCGTGGCGCCGAAGACGTTGCGCGCGTCCGGGTCCTCGCCGGCAGCCAGCAGCTGCCGGACTTCCCCGGCATTACCCTCGTAGACGGCCCGGTGCAGGCGGGGGGGGGCCTCCCGCTCCGCCGCCCCGGCCCGCGCCCAGGCCAGCAGCAGCGGCAGCCCTCCCCTCCGTATCCGACGGTGAAGAGCTTGTTCTCGGAATGCGGCTTCTCGAT
>QGUX01000255.1 GCA_003242275.1 Pseudomonadota bacterium
GAGGGAGCGTTCCTACACGGTCCATGGCAGTAGGTATTGGCCTACACGCGGATGGCGACGGGGGTGCTGTATCCGCATGGCCCGCGCCCCGAACCTTCCCGGACCGCACCAGGGCAAGGCCATGGTTCATCAGATCCGGACTCCACGCGCGCCCCAGCCGTACCGCGCGCCCCCGGCCGCCTCGGCCATCGACCTCATCAGGACGGACCACCGCCGCATCTGCGGGATGTTCCGGCAGTTCGCGCGCAGCCACACCGAGGAGGGCCGCGCCGCGCTGGCCGGCAAGATCTGCCAGGCGCTGGTCATCCACATGATGGTCGAGGAGGAGGTCTTCCACCCCGCCTTCCTGGAGGCGACCTCGGACCGGCAGCTGCACTGTCAGGCCGAAGTGGAGCACGAGGCCATCAAGCGGCTGATCGCGGCGGTGACCGGGTCGCCGCCCGCGGGCGAGCTGTTCACCGCGCGGATGAACGTGCTCGCCGCGCTGGTGCAGCACCATGTGGAGGAGGAGGAAAGGCGCGACGGCATGCTGGCCGAGGCGGCCTCGGCGGGCATCGACGGCGCCGGGCTCGCCGGGCGGATGCGCCGGTATCGGGAACACCTGAAGCGGCGGTTGCCGCTGCTGCAACGGCGCCTGCTCGCGCCGCAGGGGGATGCCCAGTGAGCGCCGCCGCTCACTCCACGTTCTGCACCTGCTCGCGCATCTGCTCGATCAGCACCTTCATCTCCACCGCCAGGCGCGTGGTGGCCAGGTCCTGCGACTTGGACGACAGGGTGTTGGCCTCGCGGTTGAACTCCTGCATCAGGAAGTCGAGCCGCCGGCCGGCGGCCTCCCTGCCGGCGATGATGCGGCGGGTCTCCTCGACGTGGCCGTCGAGGCGATCGAGCTCCTCGGCCACGTCCATCTTCTGCACCAGCAGCACCACTTCCTGCTCGATGCGCTCGGCGTCGACCGTGGCACCCAGTTCGGCCACGCGCTCGGCGTAGCGCTGCCGGATCGCCGCCTGCACCTCCGGCAGCCGCCCGCGCACCTGTGCCGTCAGCGCCGCGATGGAGTCGCAGCGCGCCAGCAGCAGCTCGGCGAGGCGCTCGCCCTCGCGGGCGCGCATGGCCTTGAGGTCGCCGAGCGCGCGGTCGAACACGGCCCGTGCACCGGCCAGCAGCGCCTCGGGATCGGCCGTGGGCTCGCGCAGCACGCCGGGAAAGCGCAGCAGGTCGACGAGGTTGACCTCGACGGCCGCGCCGCTGGGACGTGCCACCTCGGCCAGCCGCGCCAGCATGGGTTGCAACCGCTCGACCACGGCGGCATCCAGCTCCAGCGGTTCGTCCGCGCCGGCGCCGCCACGATATGTGAAAGTGCAGTCCACCTTGCCACGGCGCAGTTCCTGCTGCAGCCGCGCGCGCAGCTCGGGATCGAGCGCGCGCAGTTCCTCGGGCAGGCGCAGGGAGGCTTCGAGGAAGCGGTGGTTCACGCTGCGCAGCTCGCAGACCAGCGTGCCGCCGGGGACGCTGGCCTCCGCGCGCGCGAAGCCGGTCATGCTCGCGATCATTCGGCGTATACCTGCCTAATCACCTGGGCCCAATGCGATAATGGCCGGCAGTCTAGCGCTTGCGGGGGCGGATTTTGCAATTCGAGTCGGCAGAGGTCAGCCTCATCGGCGCGCGCGAGGAAAACCAGGACCGCATGGCGACCATCGTCGATGGTTCCACCGCGCTGATCGCGGTGTTCGACGGCATGGGCGGGCATTCCGACGGCGCGGCCGCGGCCGAGCTGGCACGCCGGGTGGTGCTGTCGCGCTTCGAGGCCGTGCCGCACCCCCTGCTCGACCCACTGGCATTCCTGCACCTGGCGCTGGGCGCGGCGCATTCCGAGATGGTGGCGATGGGATCGAACCTGCCGCTGGAGCACCGGCCGCGCGCCACCGGCGCCGTCTGCCTGGTGCAGGATTCCACCGCCTGGTGGGTGCATGTCGGCGACAGCCGCATCTACCACCTGCGCGACGGCGCCGTGCTCTCGCGCACCCGCGACCACAGCCACGTGGAGCTGCTGGTGCAGGAAGGCCTGATCAGCGCGCAGCAGGCGCAGAGCCATCCGATGCGAAATTATGTCGAGAGCTGCCTGGGCGGGGACGCCATGCTGCCCGAGATGATGGTGGGCCGCTGCGTGCGCGTGCGGCCGGGCGACACCATGCTGGTGTGCTCGGACGGGTTCTGGTCCAACCTGCTCGACGAGGACATCGCCGCCTCGATCTACTCGGGCGTACCACTGGCCACGGCCCTGCAGGCCATCAGCGAATTCGCGGTGCGCCGCGCGGGTCCGTCGGCCGACAACGCCACCGTGGCGGCATTGAGGGTGCTTTGAGCATGGAGTTGAGGCATGACGGCCGCGCGCCCGACGCGCTGCGGCCGGTGAAGTTTACGCGCGGCTTCACGCGCTATGCGGAAGGTTCGGTGCTGGTGGAGTTCGGCCACACGCGCGTGCTGTGCACGGCCAGCATCGAGGACGGCGTGCCGTCCTTCCTGCGCGGCAAGGGGCAGGGCTGGGTGACGGCCGAGTACGGCATGCTGCCGCGGGCCACGCACACGCGCGGCCAGCGCGAGGCGGCCAGGGGCAAGCAGTCCGGCCGCACCCAGGAGATCCAGCGGCTGATCGGCCGTTCGCTGCGCGCAGCGCTGAACCTCGCCGCGCTCGGCGAGCGCACCATCACGCTGGACTGCGACGTGCTGCAGGCCGACGGCGGCACGCGCACGGCCGCGATCACCGGCTCGTACGTGGCGCTGGCCGATGCCTGCGCGCGGCTGGTGCAGGAGAAGGGCATCGCCAATCCCCTCCACGGCCAGGTGGCCGCGGTGTCGGTGGGCATCGTCGACGGCCGGCCGGTGCTCGACCTCGACTACGTCGAGGATTCCTCCGCCGAGACCGACATGAACGTGGTGATGAACAGCGGCGGCGGCTTCATCGAGCTGCAGGGCACGGCCGAGGGCCATGCCATGCGGCGTGACGAGGTGGAGGCGCTGCTCGACCTGGCCACGCGCGGCACGGCGCGCCTGTTCGAGCTGCAGCGCGAGGCGCTGGCGGGCGGGTCCTGATGCCCGCACCCCGCCGCGTGGTGCTGGCCACGGGCAATGCCGGCAAGCAGAGGGAGTTCGCGGCGCTGCTGGCGCCGCTCAGCATCGAGGTGATCACGCAGGCCGCGCTGGGCATCACCGCGCCCGAGGAGACCGGCGCCACCTTCGAGGAGAACGCGCTGCTGAAGGCGCGGCACGCGGCGCGCGCGGCGGGCCTGCCGGCGCTGGCGGATGATTCGGGCATCGAGGTGGACGCGCTGGGCGGACGCCCGGGCGTGTACTCCGCGCGCTACGCGGGACCGTCGGCCAGCGACGCCGACAACAACGCGCTGCTGCTGGCCGCGCTCGCCGGCCGGCCGGACGCGGAGCGCAGCGCGCGCTACCGCTGCGTGATCGCGTACGTGCGCTCGGCCGATGATCCGGCACCGCTGCTGGCGCGCGGTACCTGGGAGGGACGCATCGCCACCGTGCCGGCCGGGCAGGGTGGCTTCGGCTACGATCCGCTGTTCATTCCCGAGGGTGAATCCATCACCGCCGCGCAGATGTCCCCCGAGGCCAAGAACGCCGTCAGCCACCGCGGCCGGGCACTGGCGGCGCTGCTGTCGCTGCTGGCGTGAACCTCGCGCTGTACCTGCACTTTCCCTGGTGCGTCAGCAAGTGCCCGTACTGTGACTTCAACTCGCACGCGTTGAAGGAGGCACTGCCGGAGGCGCGCTACGTGGACGCGCTGCTCGCCGACGTGGCCGCGCAGGCACCGCTGGCGCAAGGCCGGGCCGTGGGCAGCCTGTTCCTGGGGGGCGGCACGCCCAGCCTGTTCTCGCCGGAGGCGCTGGCGCGCCTGTTCGAGGGACTGGGGCGCCTGCTGGCCATCGAGCCCGGCGCCGAGATCACGCTCGAGGCCAACCCCGCCACGGTGGAGCGTGGGCGTTTCGCCGAATATCGCGCCGCCGGCATCAATCGCGTGTCCCTCGGGGCGCAAAGTTTCGATGATGGAACATTGAAGCAGCTGGGACGCATCCACTGCCGGGCCGACGTGGTGCGCGCGGCCGAGGAACTGCACGCCTCCGGCCTCGCCAACTTCAACCTCGACCTGATGTATGCGCTGCCGCACCAGACGCGCGCGGGTGCGCTGGCGGACGTGCGCGAGGCGCTGGCGCTGCAGCCGGCGCATCTCTCGCACTACCAGCTCACGCTGGAGCCGGGCACGGTGTTCGCGGCGCGCCCGCCGCCGCTGCCGGACGAGGACACGGCCTGGCAGATGCAGCAGGATTGCCAGGCGCTGCTGGCCTCGGAGGGCTTCGAGCAGTACGAGGTGTCTGCCTGGGCGCGGCAGGGCCGCGCCTGCCGCCACAACCTGAACTACTGGCGGTTCGGCGACTACCTCGGCGCCGGCGCCGGCGCGCCTGGCAAGCTCACCCGCGAGGGCCGGATCCGGCCCACCCCGCACCCGGCCGCGCCGCGCCCCCACCTCCCCCCCGGCGCCCGCGCCCCGG
>QGUX01000019.1 GCA_003242275.1 Pseudomonadota bacterium
CGGCTACACCGGCGTGGCCTCGGCCCGCACCCAGCCCACGCTGGCCGGCGGCCGCCTGTTCGTCGGCAGCGAGAGCGGCGAGGTGCACGCGCTGGATCCTTCCACCGGCTGCACGCACTGGAGCTTCAAGGCCGCCGCCGGCGTACGCACCGCGCCTTCGGTGGCGCCCTATCGCGCCAATGGCCGGAGTGGCCTTGCCGTGGTGTTCGGCGACCAGCGCGCCACGCTGTACGCGCTCGACGCCAACAGCGGCGAGACGCTGTGGACGCTGAAGATCGACGACCACCCGTCGGCCGGCATCACCGGCTCGCCGGCCATCCATGACGGCCGCGTGTTCGTCGGCGTGCAGGGCCTGGGCGAGGAAGGCCGCGGCGCCACCAACAACAATCCCTGCTGCACCTTCCGGGGCAGCCTCTCGGCGGTGGACATCAACACCGGCAAGCTGCTGTGGAAGACCTGGACCATCGACGAGCCGAAGCCGCGCGCGAAGAATGCCGCCGGCGTGCAGATGTACGGCCCGGCCGGCGGCGCCATCTGGTCCGCGCCGTCGATCGACGTGAAGCGCGGCCTGGTCTACGCCGCCACCGGCAATGGCTATGCGGATCCGCCGCAGCCCATGACCGACGCCGTCATCGCCTTCGACCAGAAGACCGGCAAGGTGGTGTGGCACAACCAGGTGCTGCCCGGCGACCAGTGGGCCATGGGCTGCCAGCCGGAGAACCCGGACAATCCCGGCTGCCCGCGCGTGATGGGCCCGGACTACGACTTCTCCGCCACGCCCATCCTCACCAATGACGGCCGTCGCGACCTGGTCGTGGTGCCGCAGAAATCCGGCATCGCCTTCGCCTTCGACCCGGACGACGGCGGCAAGCTGGTGTGGAAGACGCAGTTCGGCCCGCCCAGCGGCCTGGGCGGCCAGTGGGGCGGCGCGTCCGACGGAAAGAACTTCTACACCGGCACCAACGGCTTCCACACCACGCCCGGCGGCATGACCGCCATCTCGCTGGCCACCGGCGAGGTCGCCTGGCAGGCGCCGCCGCAGCCGCTGGCCTGCGGCCAGCAGCGGCAGGGCTGCGGCGCCGGCCAGGGCGCCGCGGTCACCGCCATTCCGGGTGCGGTGTTCAGCGGCTCGCACGATGGCGCGCTGCGTGCCTACTCCACCACCGACGGCAAGGTGATCTGGCAGTTCGACACCAACCGCGAGTTCGAGACCGTCAATGGCGTGAAGGCCAATGGCGCCAGCATGGATGGCCCCGGGCCCATCGTCGCCGGCGGCATGCTGTTCGTGAACTCGGGCTACGGCGGACTGGTCGGCCGTCCCGGCAACGTGCTGCTGGCGTTCGCGCTGGAGTGACGCGGCAACAGCCGCCGCACACCGGCGGCGCATGAATGAAGAAGGGCGACCTCCTCGCGGAGGTCGCCCTTTTCTTCGCCTTCTGGCGGTGCGGATTACTTCTTCTTGCTGCTGCCGTTGCCCTTGCCGCCGCCCTGCTCCTCCAGCAGCGAGCGCAGCATCCACGCCGTCTTCTCGTGGATCTGGATGCGCTGCGTGAGCAGGTCGGCCGTGGCCTCGTCGCCGGCCTTCTCCACCCGCGGGAACAGCGAGCGCGCCGTGCGCACCACCGCCTCGTGGCCGGCCACCAGCTCGCGGATCATGTCCTCGGCCCTGGGCACGCCGGAGCTCTCCTTGATCGAGGAGAGCTTCGCGAACTCCGAGTAGGTGCCCGGCGCGAACGCACCCAGCGAGCGGATGCGCTCGGCGACCAGATCGACCGCGGCCCACAGCTCGTTGTACTGCGTCTCGAACATCAGGTGCAGCGTCTGGAACATCGGGCCGGTGACGTTCCAGTGGAAGTTGTGGGTCTTCAGGTACAGCGTGTAGGTATCGGCCAGCAGGCGGCCGAGCCCATTGGCGATGTTGACGCGTTCCCGCTCAGGAATGCCGATGTCGATCTGGATGGCCATGGTGTCTCCGCTTCAGCCCGGGAGGGAATCCCAGAATTCCTCCATCTTCTTGCGCTGGGCGGCGTTCGGCAAGCGCCCGCGCGCACCGGCCTGGTTGTCCTCCAGGTGCGCCATCGTGGTGGTGCCCGGGATGGTCGCGGTGACCGCCGGGTGCGACACGATGTACTTGATGAAGAACTGCGCCCAGGTGCGCGCGTCGAACTCCTGCGCCGCCCACTCCGGCACCGGCACGTTGGCCACGCGCGGGAAGAAGCTGCGGCCGCGGCCGCCGAAGGGCACGTTGATCAGCACCGCGCACCCCAGCTCCTGCGCCAGCGGCAGCACGCTGTCGGCCGCGCCGCGGTTGCCGATGGAATAGTCCACCTGCACGAAGTCCGGCCGGTGCCGGCGCATGGCCGCCATGATGCCCTCGTACTGGTTGTCCATGGACGTGCTCATGCCCACGTAGCGGAACCGGCCCGCCGCCTTGTATTCCTTGATGTGCGGCATCAGCTCGTCCATGCCGTACAGGTTGTGGACCTGCATCAGGTCGATCCGGTCGACCTGCAGGCGGCTGAACGCGCCGTCGAGCACCGCCTTGGGATTGGAGATGTCGCCGTTCATCGGCGTCTTGGTGGCCAGGAAGAACTGGTCGCGGTTGCCGATCTCGGCCAGCAGGCCGCCGATCATGACCTCGGAACCGCGGTACCCGAACGCCGTGTCGATGACCTTGCCGCCCAGCTTCGGCATCTCGGTGAGCACGCGCTTGAGCTCGGCGCGGTCGGAATCGCCATAGGCATTGGTGCCGGTGCCCACCACCGGCAGCCGCTCGCCGCTGGAGGGAATGGGACGGGTGATCAGCTCCCCCTGGGATGCTGCCGCGGCAAGTGCCGGACCCGCGGTCATCGCCACGCTCGCCGCAACGCCCGCCTGGATGACCTGCCGCCGCGAAAACTCCTTGTCGCCGATGCCTTTCATGCTGCTCCCCTGTGTCAATGGCGAAGAATGGCTTGAGGTGGACTGTGCGGGGCACGTCGAAGTTCCGTCAAGAACGCGCCGGCTCGCGTCCTCAGCGCTGCTCCGGCAGCGGCTGGTCCACGGGCCAGAGCAGCCAGAACCGTCCCTCGGCCCGCATGCGACCCGCGGCCTCACCCGCCTCCGGCCCCATCCCCCAGAAGAAATCCGCCCTCAGCGCACCGCGGATCGCGCCTCCGGTGTCCTGCGCAAGCATCAGCCGCGCCAGTGGCGAACCGTCCAGCGGATGCGTGGTGGACAGGTACAACGGCGCGCCCAGCGGCAGCAGCCGCGGGTCGATGGCGAGCGACCGCCCGGCCGTCAGCGGCACGCCCATGGCGCCCTGCGGACCCAGGGAGGGATCGCCCAGTGGCAGCTCGCGGAAGAACACCACGCTGGGGTTGTAGTTGAACACCTCGGCCTGGCGCTGCGGGTTGGCCTGGAGCCACTGCCGCAGCGCCGGCACGTTCACCTGCTCCAGCGTCATCTCGCCCTGGTCGACGAGGTAGCGGCCGATGGCGCGGTAGGGGTGGCCGTTGACGTCGGCGAAGGCCAGGCGGATCACCGTGCCGTCGGTAAGCCGCACGCGACCCGAACCCTGGATCTGCAGGAAGAACGCGTCGATGGCGCTGTCCACCCAGACGATTTCCTTGCCGGCCAGCAGGCGGCCGTCGGCCAGCTGCGCCCGGTCCGGATAGGGTGTGACGCGCCGGCCCTGCAGGCGGCCGCGCACGCGCTCGCCGCGCAGCGCCGGGTACAGCTCGCCCAGCTCCACGGTCACGAGGTCGTCGGGCACGGCGTAGAGCGGCCACTGGTAGGCCCCGCCGCGGGTGCGCGAACCCTGCAGCACGGGTTCGTAGTAGCCGGTCACGAGGCCGGCATCCTGCCGCTCGCCCGGCCCGTCGGGCCGCTGCAGCACCAGCATCCAGGGCCTGAGCCGCGATTCCAGCAGCCACCGCTGCGCCGCCGCGTCCGCGGCGTCGATTGCCCGCGCCTCGGCACAGAAGCCGGCCCAGGCCGCCGGCATGCGGGGACTGTTGCAGCTCGCCAGCAGCGCCGGCCACGCCGCGCGCGTGTCGTCCAGTGGCCAGCCCGGCAGGGCCTGCCAGTCGGCCGGCAGGAAGCGCAGCACCGGCGGCGCCGGTTCAGGCGGCGTTCCCGGCTCCGGAGCAACGCGGGTGGTGGTGCAGGCCGGGGCCAGCAGCGCCGCCAGCAGGGCGGACACCGCGGCCATTCGCATCGCCCGGCGCATGGACTCAGGTGTGCGTCGCGCGCATGTCCTGCACGATGTCGCCGTGGCCGCGGATCTCTTCCTCGTGCGCTGCGTCGCGGAAGGTCTCGGCGATGCCGGCCTCGATCCACTCGCGCACGGCCGGCTGCGCCAGCAGGCGCTCCACGTAGGACATCGCGTCGCGCGGCAGGTGCAGGCCATAGGTCTGCACCCGCGCAGCCACCGGGGCGAAGAACGCATCCACGGCCGTGAAGGCGCGCCCGGCCAGGAAGGGCCCGCCGTGGCGCATGAACCCGTCGCCCCACAGTTCGGTGAGGCGGCGCAGGTCCGCGAGCAGTTCATCCGACAGGTGGTGCAGCCGCACGCGCACGCCCACGCTCATCGAGCACTGGGTGCGCAGGTCGGCAAAGCCGCTGTGCATCTCCGCGGCCGCCGATCGCGCCCAGGCGCGGGCGCGCGCATCGGCCGGCCACACCTCCTCGTGGCGCTCGGCCAGGTATTCCACGATGGCCAGCGAGTCCCACACCTTCACGTCACCGTCCACCAGCACCGGCACGCGCCCGCTCGGCGAGAAGCGCTTGAAGCTGCCCTCGCCGTGGTTCAGGTGGAAGGGTTTCAGGTGCTCGCGGAAGGGGATGCCCAGGGCGCGCATCAGCACCCAGGGACGCATGGACCAGGACGAGTAGTTCTTGTTGCCGATGAAGAGCTCGTACATGCTGGCCACTATAATCCACGCCCGGCGACAGGAAAGGGGGATTCAATGACCGCCAGCAGCGACACCGCGCGCCTCGAGGCCAACAAGAAGCTGGTGCTCGAGTTCTACGACGCCATGATCGGCCGCAAGGATTTCGAGGCCGGCCGCAAGTACATGGGGGACACCTACACGCAGCATGCTCCCTATGCCGAGGACGGCCACGAGGGACTGCGCAAGTTCATCGAGTGGTTCCGCAACAATTTCCCCAACCACCGTTACGAGATCAAGCGCGTGATCGCCGAGGGCGACTACGTGATGCTGCACGTGCACGGCATGGGCGGGCCGAACCCCCATGGCGAGGCCGTGGTCGACATCTTCCGCATCGAGAACGGCAAGGTGGTCGAGCACTGGGACATCATCCAGCCCATCCCGGAGAAGTTCGACAATCCCAACGGGATGTTCTGAAGCGGCCGCTCAGGGCGCCGGGGGTTCCACCAGCGTGGCGTGACGCGCGGCGAGGCGCCAGCCCCCGTCCCGGCGCTCCCAGATCTGGGTGACGCGGCGCAGCTGCTTCTGCCCGGCGCGCTCGCCGCCGAAGGTCACGTCCTCGGTACCCGAGGTCACCACCACGTCGCCGAACACGCGCACCCAGTCGGTGGTGTAGGACGCCTCGCTGTAGGGTGGATTGCCGCCGGCCAGCAGGCCCAGCAGCTCTTCCCGGTCGACGATGCCGCCCACGGGGCTGACCATGCGGAAGTCCGGCGAGAACACCTGCAGCAGGGCCTCGCGGTCGCCCGACAGCGCGATCTCGACCTGGCGCTGCTCCAGTTCCCGGATCTCGCGTTCGCGGGCTGCGGCATCCGCGGCCATGGCGTCGGTGCCTGCATCCGTACCCGCGCCAGGCTTGCAGGCAGAGGCCAGCAGCGCGGCACACACGGCCACCACCGGCAGCAACAGGCGTTTCATTCTTGTCCTCCGTCTCAGATGCGGCCGGTGACCTTCATCATCCACCAGCGCAGGCCGACGAACAGGAAGCGCCAGTCCCGGAAGAACTCGGGCGGCTTGCCCTCGAAGGCATGGCCCACGAACTGCAGCAGCCAACCCACCACGAACAGCAGCAGCGCCGGCACGCGCAGGTTCACCACGGCGATCGATGCGAGGCCCAGCAGCACCGAGAACACGATCATCGGGATGCCCACCGCGTGGCATGCCCGGTTCACAGGATGCTGGTGACTGCGCTCGTAGCGGGCGATCCACTCGTCGCGCGTGAGTACCCGCGTCATCTCTTCCCCCTGCGCCCGATGCACCAATGCAGGGCGCGCCCCCGTCGGGAGCTGTTCTACAGAAGCCCGCAGGGCGAAGCAAGTACGGGAGACCACGGGGGTCCGAAGCATCACTTGTCGCGCAGCGCAGACAGCAGCGCCGGTGGCGATGTCCGCCGATGGCGGCCGCGCTTCAGGACGCGAAGGCCTTCGCCGCGGCGGCGAGTTTCGCCAGCGTGCCGGCCTCGACGCTGAGGCGGTGGTTCGCGGACCAGTCGAAGCCACTGCGCGCATCGGCCCTGAGCCGCACCTCGAAGCGCACCGTGCGCTGCATGTCGTGGGTCGCCACGATCAGCAGCGTGCCGTCGAGGGATTCGTATGCCCGGGTTTCCGGCCAGCCTTGCTGGTCGTTCGCCAGCGACTGGAAGAAGTCCACGAACGATGCCGGATCGTCATCGCCCACGACCAGGCTCACGTGCATGGAGTGACCCTGCAGTTCGGCACGGTAGTCCCAGCCCGGCGATGAAACCGACCTCACCGGCGGTTCGCCCTCCAGCCGGAGCGTGGCCTCCTGGCCCACCAGTTCGAAGACACGCACGGCCTGTGTCACCTCAAACGGCTCCTGCCCACGCCAGCCCGTGTGGAAGTTCCCGGGGACCATAAAGATAGTGAAGCACCCTTCGCGGCCGCGGAACAGAGGAACGCGTCGAGGAATGCAGAAGAAGCGGCTTCATGGCCACCACGCCTCCGCGTGCCGTTGTGCAGACAACCTCGCCATGGGTGTCGCGGTATGCACGCATCTCTTCGGGACGCAGCCGGCCCAGTCGATGCGAGCCCGGCACCACGCGCAGCGGGCCGCCGTCCTCGGTGACATCATCGAGGTGAAGGCGCACCACCGTCATCCTCGCCACCACCTCTGCCGGCGGCTGCACGAATACGGCGTCCTCCTTCATCGACCAACCCTCGAGCTCCGGGCTGGCCACCCGTTCGCGCACCGGAATGGACAGGTCCTGCTGCAGCGGCGCCAGCCAGTTGGCCTGCCCGGGCTTCTCGAAATACGTGCACTGCACCGCTACCGAGTCGGACAAGGCAGCGCCCAGGTCGAGCGTATCGCGCAGCGAGGCGGCCAGCTCGGCACACCAGTCCTGCTCCAGCAGGTTGCGCGTGCCAGCGCCTTCGCAGCGATCCGCCAGGCGCGCCAGGATGGCGCGGCACTGCTGCCCGGAGACCACCCCGGGCAGCACCACGAAGCCGGTCAGATCCAGGATGGAGGGCGCATCCATCGCTCAGGTTGACATCCGTCGATGCCGAAGATCGCGGCGAGCACCGCGACAGGACCACGGGATGCGGATCTTCTCCCCGGCAGCGGCATCATCGCCGTACCTCTTTCATCTGCCGCGCCGAGAGGCCTTCAGCTTGCCCGTTGCCGCACCTGCGGCCAGCTGTGCCCGCAACTCCTGCAATGCAGCCTGTCGCGACGGAAGGGCCACGGCAATTGCAGGGCGTGGGTGAGGACAAGCGAAACCTTCCGGCTTGCGGAAGCAGTGGCCACCTCTGGACTGCCGCAGGCGGGGCATGTGTCAACCGGGGCTGGAAGCGGAGCCTCGACTTCGAGCAGCCCGCGGGCCTCCTTCTCGTGCTCCACCGGAACCTGCAACCGGATGCCCACGGCCAGGCCCAGCATCCAGTTCGCGGACACGTGGTTGACGCCATGCAGGTGCACCGGAATGCCCGCGGACCTGACCAGGCCCGCCGCGATGTGCGCCTCGGTCGTATCGGTATAGGTCTGTATGGTCACGAATCCTTCGTCCACGACCCCTCCGCTCCCGTCCAGCGTCTCCCTACCTTACTGGAATCCGCGCTCAACGGACAGGAAGCAGGGCCAGCCTCCACGGCGTCCGTCCATTCCATCCGTTGCCTGCATCATTTCGGCAATCCCGAGATCCACAGCGCCAGCGCGCGACCGATCGGCGTTGAAACGGGCGATCCACTGTTTCGGGCACCTCCCCCGGTTGCATGCTATTGAACCGGCCGGGCAATGAAGGCCCTCTTCTCACCCGGATCGAATCCTGCGGCCTGGTAGAAGCACAGCACGCCGTCGTCGCTCCGTCCCGTCAGCAACATCACCTTGTAGCAGCCCTGGGACCACGCGAATCCCAGCGCTTCGGACAGCACGGCCCGACCCCAGCCCTTCCGCCGGTGGCCGGCCGCCGTGACCACGTTCTCGATCACGGCATAGGGCCGGCAGCCACGCGTGAGGTTGGGCACGACGCAGATGGTGCACGCGGCCACGAGCTCGTCTCCTTCAAACCCGCCGAAGTGCCGCATGCGCGGATTCTGGACCGATTCCAGCCATGCCGACTCCACGATGCCGCGGTCTGGCAGCGGATCGTCCTGCTGGTGCAGATGCGTGTACAGGGCCAGCAGGGCATCCAGGTCCGGGTGAGCCAGGGGCCGAATGTTCAATCGCAACTCCTCATTCCTGTCCGCACGTTACCGCATGGCGAAACGCAGGGCACTGCCGGTCACGGACTTTGCCCCCGGCGGAAGCGTGGCGTCCAACCGATAGCTCCACGGTATCATTGCCCTGTCAGGGACACGATCCGGCGCGGAAATCAGCATAGAATGGCCGCCCACGAATCCACGGGGGGGCGCACCAATGAAAAAGCAACGAGCCAGAGTCGTGATCGCTTTCGGTTCGCTGGCCATCGCCAGCATGGTCTTCGCGACGGACGCCAGGGCCGATTGCAGCCGCGACACGCTGCGAAAGGTGGCCGAGACCTATGTCAGCGCGCAGAAGGCCGGCAATGCTTCCGCGCTGCCCTTCGCATCCGGTGCAACCTACGCCGAGAACGACCAGGTCATGGATGCTTCGAAGGGTGTGCTCGCCCAGCGCCTGACGGTGGACTTCACCCGCAGCCTGCACGATACCAGGCAGTGCGCCACGTTCACGGAACTGGTGGCCGCCACGCACTCGCATCCCTACGTGATCCACACGCGCATGGAAGTCACGCAGGATGGAAAGATCTCGAAGATGGAGTCGGTGGTGACCGACGAGGGTGACTGGCTGTTCGGCGCGACCCAGTACCTCAACTACACCAAGGAAGAGGACTGGGGCGAAATCCCGCAGGGCAAGCGCGATACGCGCGAAGTCATCCAGTCGGTGGCCGATGCGTACCTGAACAACTGGGGCAACCCGGAGCTGCCGGTACCGCACGGCTTTCCGTGCAACCGTCTCGAGGGCCGCATCTACACCGGCCTGAACAATCCGAATCCGCAGCGCAATCCCTGCGACATGGGCGCGTTCCCGCAGCGGCTCAACGTGACCAACCGCCGCTACGTCATCGACGAGACGGCCGGCGCCGCGGTCATCTTCCACAACTTCCCGTGGCTCGATGCGGGGCTGCCCGAGGGCCATGCGGGCACGCCGGCCAGCCAGATGTTCCGCGTCGAGGGCGGCAAGACGCGCTACATCCACGAGGTGACGACCTGCACCACGCCGAACTGCGGCCGCGGACGGCCGGGTGGTGGTCCCGGCGGGCCGGGTGGTCCCGGACCGGGTGCCGGCCCCGGTGGTCCGGGCGGTGCGGGCGGGCCCGCTGGCGGACCTCCCGCGGGCGGTCCTCCGCGCGGACCGGGCGGCGGCTGAGGCCGCTCCGGCTCAACGCCGCGGCAGCTGCCGGACGAGCGCGTTCAGGCAGCTCCGCGGCGAACGACTGCTCGAAGGGCACGAGCACATCCCACCTCAGTCCCGCAACTGCGCGAGCAGGCCCTCGAAATCCGTCTGGTCCCAGCGCTCCGCCATCCGGTCACCCTCGAAGCGGTTGCGCGTGTAGACCGTGAAACTCACGCGCTTGCCGCTGGCGGGGATGCCCATCAGCGGCCCGGAATGGGTCGCCACGCATGCGAGCACTGTTTCTATGGTGTTCTCTTCCGGGAAGCTCATCCGCAGCACCTCCACCTGCTGGTCGGGGAAGGCCGCATTGATCTGGGACCTGAAGAGCTTGAGGCCGGCGGGCCCTGGCGGAAGCCCCGCAGCCTCGAGTTCGTGGAACCGGGCGTCGGGGGTGACGACATCGTCGATCCCGCCGGTGTTCTTGTCCAGCAGCGCCTCGCAGAAGCGCAGGAATCTGCGTCCCAGCGTGGCCTGCGGCGAATCCCCTTCGAGCAGGGATGCCACCTCCGGAGCACAACTCACTCGCGATGCGGTTCCTTCCAGCTTTTCCATCCTCGCCACCATGATGTCAGTATCCTCCTCAGCGCAGGGTCAGACGGCATCCTCGTTGCTTGCCAACCAATGACTGGCCTTCGGCATCCCGGCATCTCTAGCGGACCGCGGATTCCTGCGCCGCCTTCAGTTCAGCGGCCGCCTCGGCCCCGGCATCGATCTTCGCCTTGTCTGCAACACCGGTGTTCTCGATCCTGAGGGCCTCCAGTGCCCTTGTGTTGGGTTGCAGCAGTGTCCTTTCGCTGATGTTCCCTGCCGGCTGCGTGGCAATGGAAGGATTGCTGTCGGTACTGATCCTGATCTCGCGGGATTCCCTGATGCCGTGATTGATGAAGGGGCCGAGCTGGCTGATCACCTGGGCCGCGCCGCAGGGAGTCTCCATCCACTGCACTTCCAGGTCCTGCGAATTGCCGAAATCCACGGGCGCCAGGCCCTCGTTCCTGGATTTCACATGGCCGGAAGCCGACACCGCAATGAGCTGTCGCCGGTACCGGGTAAGGCCAGTTCCGCCGCACTGGCCGGCGCTCACGGCCGTATTGAGCGTGAACAACAGGGGCGTCGTCGCCGGCAGGTCGCGGATTTCGTAATGCACTGTGGAACCTGGCGGTACCGGATTGCAGGTCATCCTGGCGGTGACGGGGGCTCTCGGAGCCTCGCCCCGGCCGAGTGACGGATTGAGAACGGGGCGAGGTCCGGTAATCCGCTCCACCGACAACCCGAGCGCATCGCAGGTGGCGGTCCCGCTGCCGCCCAGCTCCCGGGGGGTGCTGTTCTTCAGCGTGCCCCTGATCGTGGTTCGCGGGCCGGCCGCCGGCACGGGCGCCGGCGCGAAATAGACCGTCAGCAGGCGATTGTCCGGATCTCCCGTGACCCACGTACGGACCTTGACGAGGCCCGGTGGGATGTTGGCGGCCACTCCATTGGCTGCGTCCAGCGCCTTCCTGATGGCGTCAATGGCCATGGCGCGGAAACTCCTGTTGTCGACCGCGGAGTTGACCGCATGGGTGATCAGCCTGTCCCATCCCAGCAGGGTGGCGACGCCCCTGGCGATGTCACAGACGGTGTTGCTGTCCTCGTTGTCCCAGTCGAAGCCGGTGATGACGATGGGCTTGTCGCCGGCATCGACGCTCATGTCGACGGAGAAGGGCCTGTGGACATCGCGCCCCACAGTGACGCGGGCCACCAGCTCCAGGTTGAAACGGGCGCTGCAGCGGGGATCCGCCCACCTTCCGACGGCCGGTTGCGTAGCCGACGTGGCGATGCTGATCGGCGCGAACCTGAGGGTCATGCGTATGGACTGCGACCCCTCGTCGCCGCCGCGCACGCCCTCCATCACCAGAGTCGGTTGCGGAACATTCAGGACGACGTCATAGAGGGTAACGCCGTCGGCGATCTTGTCGGGCGCCTGCATCTCGGACTTGAGCCGCTCGATGGCCTCGGCCGAATGGTTCCTCCAGGCCCGGGAGATGTTGTCCGTGATGAACCTGGGGTTGTTCACCAGCCGCTCAGGGTTGTCGTCGTTGGTGAAGGGATCCCAACGGTGGGCAATGAGCTGCAGCCCGATCGTGTCCGCGGAAGCGGTGGCTCCCGCCAGCATCAGGACCGGGAACAATGCCCATGCGGGAAGTGTGCGGATCAACCTTCTGTTGGTGAAGACCACGGGGATGCCCTCCTTGTCGATGCCGTGCAATCTGGCCTGACTACCCGATGCCATTCCGGGTGCAGCTTCGCACCCGTCCGTGCCGGACATGGCCTGAAGACCAACTGGAAGTCGGTGGTCGTCGAACACTGAAGATCAGGACATGCGCTTCCTGCGACCCTTGACCTCATGTGACGCGAGTCTATCGCCGGACGGGAAGGCGGGGTATTCGGTGCGCCGTCAATTCAGAATTGCGGCACAAGCAATGCTGGCCCGGAAAATGGCACTTTTGCGGCGCACCCAGCGAGGCAGGCGCAGGTGGTGCCAGGCGAGGATGGAACGCCCCGTTCTCCTTCGGCAATGCCGGGAGGCAATCCGCCAACCTGGCTCCCGGCACGCCGGACAGCGCTTATCGTGTCCTGTCCCTTTCCACCGGCCAGTCGATGAAGGCGAACACCCACAGCATCACGATGTTGACGATGGGAACCAGCGACAACAGGGAGAATGCACCGTTGAATCCCGCCTTGCTGACGATGCGCCAGACCGGCACGAGATAGACCACCAGACAGATGAGCAGGAAGATCCAGGCCGCAGCGCCGAAGTAGCCTTCATTTTCCATGTCGTCCTCCCAGTTGACGCACCAGACGATTCCTGTCGACTAATTACCAAGTTCAGGGGAGGTACGCCAGCTTCCCGTAAAGCGCGCATCTGTGTCCCGGCCGCCAGGGCGCACCGCGTCAGCCGTGGATGCCGGTATCGGAGAGGCCGCGCTCCAGATTCCCGCTGACGAGGATCAGGTGGCCAAAGAAGAGGCCTCCATCCTCGTACCAGAGGTGGAAATCTCCATTCTGGTTGATGGAGATGCTCGCGATCTGCATGCGCGAGATGAACTCCGCCCGGGAGATCTCGACCTCATCCTCGTCGAGCCAGGAGTCGTTCTTGAGCTCGAGCAGGCGGTCCGCGGCGTAATCCCTTGCCCGCCTGTTCCGGGCGTCCTGGTCGTTGAAGAGTGACTCCGCAACTGCAACTGCCGACGCGGGGTCGTTCAAGTCCGCGCATGAGATCGAGAGCGGAACCTCGGTACCGCACCATTGCGCGACGCCCTGGTAGCATCGCCCTCGCCGATCAAGGGAAAGCGCACCGAACCTCCGGCTCTGGAAGACGACCGGCCGCTGGAGTTCCTCGCTGATGGCGGCCAGCTCGCGATCCTCCTCCGCCGTGACTTCCAGCTCGCTGATCAGTACCGCATTGCGATCGGCGAAACCCACGATGACCGCCTCCACCACGGAGTAGGCACGCACACGCGCCATCCATTGCCTCAGGACATCCTCGGCAACCGGCATCTCGCACCGCAAGGTGGACTGCACGAGGCGGCCATCAGCCCAGTACGCCGCAAGGTTGATCACGAAAACGCAGCCGACTGACGCATAGTTGACGCCGCCCGACCCCATGGCATCGACCACGCCACGAATTCTCGTTCCGACCACAAGGCTCATCGAAGTCCCTCTCTTGATCCCGCACGGGGGGCCGGAGCGGCGCATGCGTTTTACCGCGTCCGGGCCATCTCGCGCGCCGTCCACCGGTTGATTGAATGCCGGCCCTCAGGTTCCTGTCGGGCGACGGCGCCTTGTCCACCGCCACAGGTACCAGGAAACCAGTCCCCACAGCAGCGTCAGCAAAACGGGAAGCAGGAGGCCGAATTCGGTCCATGGAACGTCGCGTTCGATGGCGGTCCTGTAACCTTCGGGTGTCGAGAGGCGCTCCAGCTTCGCCAGGCCACGGGCTCTCCCCTCGGCCACCATCAGCCAGTAGGTGGCGCCGATGGATACCAGCGCTCCGAACCAGAACACGGTCTTGCGCTGCCACCACGAGGCTACGAGCATCGTCACTGCGGGCGCCGCCAGGGTCAGGATCTTGTACATGGCTCCTGGCGTCACCACTTCTCGAAGCAGTCATAGTTGCGCTGCCGGTGTATGAGCCCCTCGCGCGTTTCGAAGAACATGGCGAAGTGCGCACGCATCTGCGCTCCGGCGGAAAGCGCACCCAGCGGTATGGCCAGTACGCCCGTCCATCTGGCCTCCACTGCCACGTTGTCGCCCGCCGCCAGTTCGCCCAGGATCTCGAAGGTCTGGGAGGCCAGCACCTGCCGGCCCTGAAGCGATCTGGAGAGGATGGCCGGCAGGTCGCTCGTCTGGCCGCCCGGATTGAGCGCGTTCGGCAACTCCACCTGGATCGCGTCCGGGGTGAAGAACCGGGCCAGGTCATCGCCGGCAACTCCGGCCTGCAGGGCGGCCAGGTACTCCCTGACGACCCGCAATGCGGGTGAGGTTTCAGATTGCATGGGTGGTGCGGAGTCCTTCAACCATCTGTGCCCGGGGCCCCGGTTCGACACTGCCCCCGGCATTCCCGGAAGGCTGTGTTGACGATGAGTCACGAGACCGTGACAGGCCATTGCTTCCTCAGTTCAACGAGGGATTTTCTCAGTATTTCTGCCAGGACGTCGACGCGCACATCCGCGAGCTTGTTGACGTACAGGCACTGGCCGGCGCCGCTCCTGTGCTTTCCGAGCTTCTTGAGCAGGTCCGCCCGCCCCGGAAAGTCCGCCGCGTAGATCGCGAAGTTGGCCTTGCGCGGGCTGAAACCCGTGGCACACATCGAACCGGAGTGACCGCTATCGTAGGTGTAGTGATAGACGCCGAAGCCGATGATGGAGGGTCCCCACATCCGGGGCTGCCATCCCGTGGCGTCCTTGAAGATCCTGACCAGCGTCCGCGCGTCCTCGCGCCGGGAATCATTCTCGATGGAATCGATGAAGCCGGTGACGCTGGCGACCGTCGCCTGGGTCTTGGCCTTGTACTTTCCCATCCGCACCCTTCCCGATTCGGCTTGCAGAGGTCGACGGCCGCCGTGTTGCCTCGTTGACGCCCGGCCTGGCACTGCGAACACGCGGCACCGCTTCGGCGCAATCCCTGGCAGAGGAGAGCAGTCGCCCTCCAATGCCGCACGACGAAACCCCGGAGCCACAAACATACCCCAGATGAAGTCCTCGTGGGAGAGCTACGAATGCGCCGCTCCGCGATCATGCCGCCATTCGAGCACCGTTCCGTCCTCCGGATGCTCCACCGGGCCGAGGCACGTGAAGCCGTGTTTCTCCAGGACGCGATGTGACGCATTGCGCTCCGGCAGGGTCTGCGCGGTAATCACCACGGCAGGATCGGTCCTGCCCGCCAGCGCAATCAGTTCAGCGACCATGGCCGTCGCGACGCCCCGCCCCTCGAACCGGGGAAACGTGAAGTACGCGATTTCGACGCGGCCGTGGCCCGGCGGCGACTTGAATCCGCATGTACCCATGACGACGCCATTTGCCACGGCGAGGTAGCAGATCCACGGCGGCGAGAAGCCGACGACGTCATAGAGACCGCTGACCGCCTCGAGAACGCTGGCAGCCTCCGGGGCCAGTTCCCCGGCGCCGCCGTTGATGAGTCCACCGGGTTCGATTGGAATGAGATGCATGGACGATGGATGTTGTCTGCCTTCCAGGTATCGCGTCACGTCAGCCTGCTTTCCTCAGGCCGCGACCGTGACACCCCGCTGCTGGAACACCTCGCGGGCCACGTTGAGTGCGTTGATGGCCGCAGGGAAGAGAACGCAATGATCCAGTCAGCCAGGTCGGACGCAATGTCCTTCAGCCCCTCCACGACGGCAGCGCCGGTGCTTCCGGAGATGGCGGCAAGTGCCTCCAACCCCTTCCGCCGCCGTTCGTCGTCCAACTCCATTTGCGACCCTCCTTGAGAGGCGTGGCTCCCCCGCCGAACCTGCAGACGCCCGCAGGCCTTCGGATTTTGAACTGCGGAATGCCTGGCGTCACGTCCCCGGGCAATGGGCGGCGCGGTTCGAGTCTTGCACCAGGCTACTCCGGCTCGTGGCAGCCGGCTTGCCGCCAGGACCAAGACCCACGCCGCAGGGGCCCTCCACCGCCACGCTGACGCCCAGCGGCCCGAACGCCATCAGGAAGCATTGCTCCCGGCCAGGCGTCGTCCCCACGGTCAGTCCATCAAGCAGCGGCACGTGGCCATCATCCGGACCTTGTTCGAGTCGTTGATGGCCGGCGTGGGAGCATGCGCATGTCCATCAGGTACACATCACCCGCCTGCCCGGACATCTCGAGCACCTTCAAGTCGAAGGCCCGGAGAGTGTCCTCAAGACTGACGTCGGACTTCAATGCTTCCCGCAGATGGGACAGCGAGCGCTGCCCGCCCTGCCTGAGCTTGTGGGATCCTGCCAATGCCAGCGTTGCCCCTCCGTGTGGAGCCACGTCGTCGACCAGAAAGAATGCCTGGACGCCGGGCACATGATCCATGGCCCCAGCCCTGACATCGACGTGCCAGTTCAATCCTTTCAGGGTCCACGCCCCTTGGTCAGGCGGCGACAGCCCCTGTCTTGTGCAGTCGATCGCGGCGGCGGCCCATGGTCCAATAAGTTCCGGCGGGACCGGAGGTGGCGCGGACAATCCAGGAGAGAGGCTCAATCCGTTGGATTCTCGCAGCCGTCGCGAAACGCCACCTCGTAGGACTCGTCGAAGCAGGCGACGAACCGATCAACGACATCCAGGTTCATTTTCTTGCCAACCATTGAATCCGGTAGCCCTGGCCCTGGGCGCATGAGCCGTTGCTCATCGAGCAGAGCGCGCTGCCGCACGAGCTCATCCCTGTCCTTCTTAAGGAAGGCAATTGTTGCAGTTGCAAGAGATCACGGGGCCCTTCGTAGCACCGCGCCTCATAGAGTGGCCGCCAACCACTTCCATCAGTTTGATCAAAGGCTCTGAACGGTAGGTTGAGTATGGACTCTCGGCTCGCTGCAATGCCAAGTTAGGTGGCACCAGCGTGAGTCTGCTGCCATCTTGCACGCTCCGAATCTGATAGCCAGAAGAACAGCTCGTTCCCATCCAGGTCGATGATTGCCATCGTCGGCGCTCCCCAATGCGTGTACTTGGCGAGTATGCCGTGGCACTCGACGTGGTGCAGCAGTGCCGCACTTTGGTCGTCATCGAGGCCCGCGAATATACGGCCATGACCGACGCGAACGTCTTCGGGTGATTCTCTTTGGTTGAGGATGATCTGCAAGCCCATGAGGCTTACCTGAACCACGTAGGGTCTGCCATTCTCCTCGTGCGTCCAGTCCAGGATGAACCCGAGGCGGTCGGTGTAGAACGCCATGGCACGAGGAGTGTCATGGACGAAGAACACCGACCTGGCGCCTATGTCGTGCATTGACAGTACCTCCTGGAGAACTACCGCGGCAGTCCGCGCCCCGCCCGCTGCAATGCCAAGTCAGGCGGGATGCCGCGACGTGAACTTCTATCTGAACAGGACTGTACCATCGGGCCTTATTCGAAGCGGTTCGACCACCGTGTATCGCTGCACATTTCTCCACGCACGCGTTCGTATCGACACCTGCAGAAGTTCGTCGTCGCGAGAAAGCCACCTTATCGGGATCGTCTCGTACCCGTCGTATTCATGACGCTTGCGACCCCAGACACCGAAATTCGCCGTCTCAACCTGGCTCGCATCGGCCACCAGATGAGTGCCGTCGGGGCGTCTAATGAGTACGAGTATGAGTGAAGCCTCGGCGCGGGGGATCGCGATTGCTACCGCCGCCCCATCAGGATGCGTCAATCCGCTGGACAGCGCCGCAGTGAGTTGGGCGTCCGTCACATCCGGTGGCGCGGCGCTTCGTGCCGCCTGGAACAGGGAATCTGCCGTTGGCTTCGGGGGCTCTGCCGCGTGGACACTTTGCAGGAGGAAGGCTGACAGGACTGCGGAAGCGATCTTCATGACAGCACCTCGGAAACGCAGCGTCAGGCGGCATGAGGCACGGGCTTTCTCAGCTTGAGCTCTAGCAGGATATGACTCAAGGGTATCAGGTACAGGACGCCGTAAGCTGCCGTTCCAAGGATGACGGGAAGGGTTTCGGTGACCTCCCCGACGCTAACCTCCAAGAGCAAGAGGGTTGCGCTCAAGACGGACAGAGCCACGCCTGTGGCGGCAGATCCACCACCAGATTGGGCTGATGAGCCGCAGCCCCCTGGGCCTCCCGCGAGAAATCTCACCAAGAGAGCATTCATGATGACTCTTGGTGTAACCGGGCTCTGTAATGCTCGATGACTTTTCTTGCCTCATAGAGCGATGCGCCCGTCTCGTTGCGGTAACAGCGGATCGCCGCGATTTGACCGTGCGTCACGAGTGATGACTTCACGGCTTCCGAGGGAAGCGGCAGCTTGGCCACACTTCGCTGTTTGGGGCGACTCTTGATGCACACGTAGAGCGCGATAGCGATGGCGATTAGCGAGAAGACGATTGCAGCGTCCATACTTGATCCTGTGGTCCGCGAGACCGTCAATAGGAAGAATAGATTGCGAGGTCAGTCCGGGCCAAGGCTATCACTCCGCGTTGTAGCCTCATGAAAGCCATTGCACGGCGTTAAACTGCCGCCTAACGCCGCAGTTCAGCCGCCGCGCGACCACGTGTCCAGCGCGGCGCGATCGCGTAATGAAATGACGCGCTCGCGGCGCGCATGCGATTGGGTATCACGGTCGGCTGCAACTGCTTGTTAGGCAGCGGCACGACTACACTAAGACCTTGCTCCCTGGGCGGACGACGCTTGAGATGACCAAGCCATCAACCTGGAGCAGAAACTCTGGCTTCCCGGTTGCGGCTGCCAATGCTAACGCGCAATCGGCCAAGAAGCCACCATAGAACGACAGATACGACAAGAATGGCAACCTTTATGCCTGCGGCAAGCCACATGCCGGTTGTAACGGCCGGCGAACCGAACCACGAAAGGACTGGAAGTAGTCCCATTACTTGCCATACCGCTACCAGAAAAAGAATCGTTTGGAAGAACAGCAAGACAGCGACGGCAACGATTCTCATTTGGCCCTCAACGCGAACGGTTGAATTCGATACCCAGAGAACTCTCGGATTCTCAAAAATACTTCGGCGAAACACCCGGCGTCCTGCTCCGGCGGATTCGCCAGGCAGCTCTGCGTAATCGCGTCGAGTGTAGTGCTGCTGAACAGAGGATAGTCGATGTTGACTATCAGGAAGCCAGGGCCGTACTTGGCTACGTACGAAGAATACGATTTCTTCTTCAGCTTATTCGCCAACACGGCGACAAAGCTCGCGCAAAATGTGGCATCGGGTGCGACGTAAGGACCCGGGCCGATGGGGGTGTGACGCTCTCCAGGAGTTGCGTAGGAGTACTGATCGCGCGCCCAACCGGTTGACCAAAACGCATCGACGACCTCTACCCAACGGAAGACGTTTCCGGATTGAATGATCGCTTCGGGAGGGTCTGGCTCTGCGACGACGCTGAATGCGAGCCGACGATGCGCTTCGAACCACTGCAAGAAGTCGAGGACAACGCACCGCTCGTGCTGCTTCTTAACGTCACGTCGCGGATTTGGCATCGTTACACCGCCGCCTAACTACCCAGTTCAGCGGCCGGCCGCCGGCCGTTCAGCACGCGGGCGCGCCGAGGTTGGGTGGAGCTGAACGCTGACCGCCCGCGGCCGTGCACTTTATGCCTGCCCGGTCCGCTGCAACGCAGAGTTGGACGGCGCCAACGCGAGTGTATTACAATGCATGACATGAAGTCCTCTGCCCTCACTATTCGCCTAGACCCCAAGCTCGACCGTCAGTTGGCTCAAGTGGCCAAGCGTACGGGCCGCAGCCGCAGCGAGGTCGTTCGTGACGCAGTGCAACGGCAATTGGCCCTCGCTCAATTTCGAGACCTGCGCCGCCGCATCATGCCCTTGGCCGAAGCGCGGGGCTACCTGACCGATGAGGACGTGTTTCGCGACGTGTCGTGAGGGTCGCCCTCGACACCAACGTCTTGGTCAGTGCGGTGGCCACGCGCGGTCTTTGCTCCGACGTGCTAAATCTGGTGTTGGCCGAGCACGAGCTGATTGTGGGCGAAGCGGTCCTGGCCGAGTTGCGGCGGGTGCTAACCGATCGGATTCGCGTGCCAAGCAAGCTCATTGACGAGTTCGTCTCCCTACTCCAGCAGGAAGGTACTGTGGTGAAGATGGCGGAGCCTTTTCCAGTCAAGATCCGGGACAAGGATGACGTGGCGGTGCTGTCTGAGGCCATAGCAGGATGTGCCGAAGCCTTGGTCACTGGCGATCGGGACCTGCTCGACATCGCAGATGCGTTACCCCTACAGATACTTTCTCCTCGAGGGTTCTGGGAACAGCTCCGAGAGAGCTCTGCACGGCGCTAGGAGCGCCGTCTAACTACCAAGTTCGGCGACGGCGCGCCGGCCTCTCAGCACGCGGGCGCGGTAGCGCTCGTGTGCGCTTTTGGCTCGGCCGCCCGCGGCCGAGCACTTTATGCGTCCCGCCGCTCGCTGCAGCGCTTGGTTAGGTGTGGAGTCTCAACAGGTTGTTCCTGTTGAGACCGATTCTGGAGATGGGCGGCTGGCCTGCCAAGCTGGCATGCGGCCGATGCCAGTTGTAGCCGTGCAGCCAGCGCGCCAGCTCATAGGCGC
>QGUX01000256.1 GCA_003242275.1 Pseudomonadota bacterium
CCGGTGCAGCTGGGGCGCGCGCTCGAGCTGGGCGGCAGGCGCGCCGCGCGCCGCGCCGCCGGCGAGGCCGGCATCGCGCGCCAGCGGCACGAGCTCGCCACGGCGCGGCTGGACGTGGCCACGCGGGTGCGCGAGCGATTCATCGAGATGGCCGTGGACCAGCGGCGGCTCGAGGACGCGAGGGCCCGCGTCGCGCAGGCCCAGGCGCTGCACGCCGAGGTCGCCGCCTGGGTCGAGGCGGCGCGCAATCCCGAATCGGACCTGCACGTCGCCGCAATGGCAGTGGCCGAGGCCGAGCTGCAGCTCGAGCACGCGGAACACGAACTGGCCGCCGCGCGCATGGCACTGGCCGCCAGCCTGGGGCGGCGCGAGCCGGATTTCGACCGCGTCGTGATGGACCTCGACCAGCTGCCACCGGTGCCGGCGTTCGCGGAGCTGGCTGGTCGACTGCCGCAGGCCGCGCAGCTGCGCGCCGCGCAGCTCGAGGCCGAGGCGGGTGCCGCGCGGCGGCGCCTTGCCGTGGCCGCCGGCCGGCCGGACATCACCGTGGGCGTGGGCGTGCGCCGGCTCGAAGCCATCGACGAGCAGGCGCTGGTGATGTCGATGTCGATGCCCCTGGGCGGTCGCCGGCGCGCGGCGCCCCTCGTCGCCGAGGCGGAGGCGCATGGCGCGGCGCTCGATGCCTCCCGCGAGTCCGTGCTGGTCGAACGGCACCAGCAGCTGTACGAGATGTACCAGGAGCTGCTGCACGCCCGCGATGAAGTCGAGACCCTGCGCGAGCGGCTGCTGCCGCAGGCCGGGGCCGCGCTGGACTTCAGCCGCAGGGCCTTCGAGGCCGGAAGGCTTTCGTACATGGCGCTGGCGCAGGCCGAGCGCACCCTGATCGACCTGCGCGCGCGCCATACCGACGCGCTCGCGCGCTATCACCTGGGGCGGCTGGCCATCGAGCGCCTGACCGCCGGCAGCGAGGAGTCCCGGCCATGATCCATCGTCCCATCCTGCCGCTGCTGGCGGCCATGCTGCTGGCTGCCTGTGCGCCCGGGCCGGCGCATGAACACGCAGGCGAACAGGGCGAAGGGGAGGCCTTCGAGCACGGTCCGCATGGCGGGCGCATGCTGCGCGACGGCGACTTCGCCATCGAGGTGACCATCTTCGAGGCCGGCGTGCCGCCGCGCTTCCGCCTGTACGCCACGCGTGGCGGCCGTCCGCTGCCTCCGTCGGAAGTGAATGCGCGCATCGAGCTCACCCGGCTCGGCGGCGCGGTCGATACCTTCGGTTTCGGGCCCGAGGGCGACTACCTTGCAGGCGACGGCATCGTGCGCGAGCCGCATTCCTTCGACGTGCGGGTGACGGCCTCCCATGGCGCGCAGCAGTCGGAGTGGCGTTACGAGTCCCACGAAGGACGCACCACCATCCCGGCGGACATCGCGCGGGAGGCCGGCATCGAGGTCGAAGAAGCCGGTCCCGCGGTGATCCGCGACACGCTGCGCGTGATGGGCAGCGTCGCGATCGACGCCACCCGCCAGGCGCGCGTCAGGGCGCGCTTCCCGGGCGTGGTGCGCGAAGTGCGCGTGCAGGAGGGCGAGCGGGTGCGCCGCGGCGACACGCTGCTGGTGGTCGAGGGCAACGAGAGCATGCGCACCTATCCGGTCACCGCGCCCATCGATGGCGTGGTGCTGGCGCGCCACACCAGCGTCGGCGATGTCACCGGCGACCAGCCGCTGCTGGAGCTCGCCGACCTGTCGCAGCTGTGGGTGGACCTGCACGCCTTCGGCGCCGATGCCGCGCGCCTGCGCGGCGGCCAGCCCGTGTGCCTCACGTCGGCCACCGGCGACGCGGCGGCATCCGGCGTGATCCAGCGGTTGCTGCCGCTGGCCACGCCGGGGCAGGGCGTGGTCGCGCGCGTGCAGCTCCCCAACCCGGGTGGTGAATGGCGCCCCGGCATGACGGTGAGCGCCGAAGTGACGCTGGCCACGCGCGAGGTGCCGCTGGCGGTGAAGGAGTCCGCACTGCAGTCCTTCCGCGACTTCACCGTGGTGTTCGCGCAGGTGGGCGACACCTACGAGGTGCGCATGCTGGAGCTCGGTGCCCGCGACGGCGAGCACGCCGAGGTGCTGTCGGGGATCGGGCCCGGTACGCGCTACGTGACGCAGCAGAGCTACCTGATCCGCGCCGACATCGAGAAATCCGGCGCCAGCCACGAGCACTGAGGCCGCCATGCTCGAACGCATCATCCGCGCCTCGATCGCGCACCGCTGGCTGGTGCTGCTCGTGGTGCTGGCGCTGGCGGCGCTGGGCGCCTGGAACTACGGGCGCCTGCCCATCGACGCCGTGCCCGACATCACCAACGTGCAGGTGCAGGTCAACACCGAGGCGCCCGGCTACTCGCCGCTGGAGGCCGAGCAGCGCATCACCTTTCCCATCGAGACCGCGCTGGCCGGCATGGCGCGCCTGTCGTACACGCGCTCGATCTCGCGCTACGGCCTGTCGCAGGTCACCGTGGTGTTTGAGGACGGCACCGACATCTACTTCGCGCGCCAGCAGGTGGCCGAGCGCCTGCAGCAGGTGGCCCCGCACCTGCCGCCCGGCGTCGAGCCGGCGCTGGGGCCGGTGTCCACCGGCCTGGGCGAGATCTTCATGTACACGGTGGAGGCCGAGCCCGGCTTCCAGGAGCAGTGGACGTCCACCTCGCTGCGCACCCTGCAGGACTGGGTGATCCGTCCGCAGCTTCGCAACCTTCCCGGCGTCACCGAGGTGAACACCTCGGGCGGCCACGTGCGGCAGGTTCATGTCACGCCGGACCCGGCGCGGCTGGTGGCCCACGGCATCACGCTCCGCGACATCGCCGCCGCCGTGGAGCGCAACAACGCCAGCGTCGGCGCCGGCTACATCGAGCGTTCCGGCCAGCAGTACCTCGTGCGCGTGCCGGGACAGGTGTCCGGCCTCGACGGCCTGCGCCAGGTCGTGGTGGCGATGCACGGGGGCGTGCCGCTGCGCCTCGGCGACGTGGCGGAAGTCATCGAGGGCTCGGAGCTGCGCACCGGCGCCGCCACGCGCAACGGCGAGGAAGTCGTGCTCGGCACGGTGTTCATGCTGGTCGGCGAGAACAGCCGCGCGGTGGCGCGCCGTGCCGCCGCGAAGCTGCGGGAGATCGACGCCTCGCTGCCCGAGGGCGTGCGCGCCCGGGCGGTGTACGACCGCACCGACCTGGTCGAGCGCACCATCCACACCGTGCGCACCAACCTCACCGAGGGCGCGCTGCTGGTGATCGTGGTGCTGTTCGCGCTGCTCGGCAATTTCCGCGCCGCGCTGGTCACCGCGCTGGTGATCCCGCTCACCATGCTGCTGACCATCAGCGGCATGGTGCACAACCGCGTCTCGGCCAACCTGATGAGCCTGGGCGCGCTGGACTTCGGCCTGCTGGTCGATGGCGCCGTGATCATCGTGGAGAACTGCCTGCGGCGCTTCGGCCAGCGGCAGCAGGAACTGGGCCGCCTGCTCACGCGCGCGGAACGGCACGAGCTCGCGTCCGCGGCCGGCGCCGAGGTGATCCGGCCCGGCCTGTTCGGCATGTTCATCATCGCGGCCGTGTACCTGCCGGTGTTCGCGCTGTCGGGCATCGAGGGCAAGATGTTCCATCCCATGGCCGTCACGGTGGTGATGGCGCTGACCTTCGCGATGGCGCTGTCGCTGACCTTCGTGCCGGCGGCGGTGGCGCAGTTCGTCACCGGTGCGGTGGCAGAACGCGAGACGCGCGTGATGCAGGGCGCCTCGCGCCTCTACGCACCGCTGCTGAGCGGCGCGCTGCGGCGCCGCCTGGCGGTCGTCGCCGCGGCCATCGTGCTGGTGGCCGGCGCGGGCCTGCTCGCCGGGCGCCTGGGCACCGAGTTCATTCCCGACCTGGACGAGGGCGACATCGCATTGCACGCGCTGCGCATCCCCGGCACCAGCCTCACCCAGTCCATCACCATGCAGCGCCAGCTCGAGCAGCACATCGCGCGCCTGCCCGAGGTGGAGCAGGTGATATCGAAGATCGGCACACCGGAAGTGGCCACCGATCCCATGCCGCCGTCGGTTGCCGACACCTTCATCCTGCTGAAGGACCGCGACGACTGGCCCGATCCCCGCAAGCCGCGCGCCCGGCTCGTGGCGGACCTGCAGCAGCTCGTCTCGCGCGTGCCGGGCAACAACTACGAGTTCACGCAGCCGGTGAAGATGCGCATGAACGAGCTGATCGCCGGCGTGCGCGCCGAGGTGGCGATCCGCGTGCACGGCGACGACCTGGAGGAGCTGCTGCGCCTGGGCGAGGAGGTGGAGCACATCGCCGCCGGCATCGACGGCGCCGCGGACGTGAAGCTGGAGCAGGTCACCGGCCTGCCGCTGCTGACGGTTTCACCCGATCCGGCCGCCCTGGCGCGCCGCGGCCTGTCGGTGCAGGAAGTGCGGGACCCCGTCCGCGCCCCGATCGGCGGCGCGCCCGCCGGCCAGCTCTTCGAAGGGGACCGGCGCTTCGACATTGTCTCTCGCTT
>QGUX01000257.1 GCA_003242275.1 Pseudomonadota bacterium
CGGCCGGCAGTAACGGCGCTCCAGCCGCGTGCCGGTGCGCGCCTCCACGGCGCAGTACACGTCGTAGAGGTCGTTGGAGTTCAGCTCGTTGTAGCGACGGTAGAACTCGTCCTCGAGTCGCGCCATCCCGGTGCGCAGCGCGGCGAGGGTGGTACCCTGGACCATGATCTCATCCAGCGACTTCCCGCCGGCGGCGGAGGATTCGGGACTGTCGGCGGCATGGGCCGCCGCGGAGGCCAGGCAGAGGGCGGCGAGGACGGCGCCTGGTCTTCCATGCCGACGCATTCCCTTGCGGGCCAATGAAGAGGCTTCCTGTCGCGGCATGGTTGCTGCTCCCTGGAACCAGTCCCCAGTATTCCGCCGCCCTCCCGGCGAAGGCAAGCGGGCCGCTCAGGCCGTGACGCGCTTCGCGCCCGCTGCCATCCCGGCCTGTGCTGCCACCAGTGCCGTCATGTTCAGCACGCGGCGGAAGGTGGAGGAGGGCGTCAACACGTGCGCAGGGCGGGCCACGCCCATCAGCATCGGGCCCACCGTGGTGCCCTCCCCGCCCACGGCCTTCAGCACGTTGAACAGGATGTTGGCCGAATCCAGGCTCGGGCAGATCAGGATGTTGGCCTCGCCGGAGAGGCGGCTGTCCATCAGCATGTTGCGGCGGATCACTTCCGACAGCGCGGCGTCGCCGTGCATCTCGCCGTCGGCCTCGATGTCCGGGTTCTGCTGCGCGAACAGCTCGTAGGCCTCGCGCACGCGACGGGCCGACTCGCGCCGCGAGGAGCCGAAGTTCGAGTGCGACAGGAAGGCCACCTTGGGCGTCACGCCGAAGTGGCGCACCTCGCGCGCGGCCATGTGCGCGATGCGCGCCAGCAGCTCCGAGGACGGCCGCTCGTTGACGTAGGTGTCGGCGATGAACAGCGTGCGCTTGTCCACCGTCAGGCCTGACAGCGCTGCCAGCGCCGACTCGCCCTCGCGCAGCCCGATCACGTCGCGGATGTTCTCCAGGTGCGCGTCGTAGCGGCCGTGCAGGCCGCAGAGCATGCCGTCGGCATCGCCCAGGTGCACCATCAGCGAGGCGATGGTGGTGGTGGAGCGGTGCACCGCCGCCTTGGCCGCGTCGGGGCTGACACCGCGGCGGCCCATGATGCGGTGGTAGGTCTGCCAGTAGAGCTTGAAGCGCGGGTCATCGTCCGGGTTCACCACCGTGACATCGGTGCCCAGCTTCATGCGCAGCCCCGCCTTGCGGATGCGCGCCTCGATCACCGCCGGCCGGCCGATCAGGATGGGGTGCGCGATCTGCTCCTCCAGCGCGATCTGCGCCGCGCGCAGCACGCGCTCGTCCTCACCCTCGGCGTAGGCGATGCGCTTGTGGGAGGAGGCGCGCGCCGCGCCGAACACCGGCCGCGTCAGCATGATGGAGGCGGAGAAGAAACGCCGCTGCAGCTCGTTGCGATAGGCGTCGAGGTCCGCGATGGGGCGCGTCGCCACGCCCGAGTCGGCCGCGGCCTTCGCCACCGCCGGCGCGATGCGCAGGATCAGCCGCGAGTCGAAGGGCTTGGGAATGATGTAGTCCTTGCCGAACGCGAGCTGCTGTCCCGCATAGGCGCTGGCCACTTCCTCGCTGATCTCGGCCTTGGCGAGGTCGGCGATCTCCTTCACGCAGGCCAGCTTCATCGCATCGGTGATGCGCGTCGCGCCCGAGTCGAGCGCGCCGCGGAAGATGTACGGGAAGCACAGCACGTTGTTGACCTGGTTCGGGTAGTCCGAACGGCCGGTGGCGATGATGCAATCCGGCCGCACTTCCTTGGCCAGCTCCGGCCGGATCTCCGGCTCCGGGTTCGCCAGCGCCAGGATGATGGGGCTGTCGGCCATGCCGCGGACCATCTCCTGCGTCAGCACGCCGCCGGTGGAGCAGCCCAGGAACACGTCCGCGCCCGGCATCACGTCGGCCAGCGTGCGCAGCGGCGTCTTCTGCGCGTAGCGCGCCTTCTCGGGGTTGTAGGAGCCCTCGCGTCCCTCGTAGATCAGGCCCTTGGAGTCACAGGCCCACACGTTTTCCCGCTTGAGGCCCAGTCCCACCAGCAGGTCGAGGATGGCGATCGCCGCGGCGCCTGCGCCGGAGACCACCAGCTTCACCTTGCCGATGTCCTTGCCCACCAGCTCCAGGCCGTTCCTGATCGCCGCCGCGGCGATGATGGCCGTGCCGTGCTGGTCGTCGTGGAACACCGGGATGCTCACGCGCTCGGTGAGCTTGCGCTCGATGTAGAAGCACTCCGGCGCCTTGATGTCCTCGAGGTTGATGCCGCCGAGCGTGGGCTCCAGCGCGGCGATCATGTCGACCAGGCGGTCCGGATCGCGCTCGTCCAGCTCGATGTCGAACACGTCGATGCCGGCGAACTTCTTGAACAGGCAGCCCTTGCCTTCCATCACCGGCTTGGCCGCCAGCGGGCCGATGTCGCCCAGGCCCAGCACCGCGGTGCCATTGGTCACCACGCCGACGAGGTTGCCGCGCGAGGTGTAGTCCGCCGCGGCGTTCGGGTCGTTCGCGATGTCGAGGCAGGGATAGGCCACGCCCGGCGAGTAGGCCAGCGACAGGTCGCGCTGGTTGATCAGGGGCTTGGTTGGCGAGACCGAGACCTTTCCCGGGACCGGAAGGCGGTGGTAGTCGCGGGCGGCATCGCGCAGGGCGGCTTCCGCCGGCGTCATGAACTCGGATTCGGAGGACATTTAATCTTTTGGCTATCGGATGGGTAAGCCGGGAATTATCGGCGCTGCGGGCATCGCGGCGCCAGCCGGAGTCGCCCCGGAACTTGCACTATCCCGGGGCGTTTTCGCCGGATAGGGACCATTTGGCGCCTGTCGGGCCGCAGGCGGGTTTTGACCTCAGGCGGCGGGGGAACGCACCATGGCCCCATGCGCCTTGCCTTCATTGCCCCAGGGTCCCTGAAGGGCCTGCCAAGCGACCGACGCTCCACCTGGCTTCCTGCGTCCTCCGGCCGTTCATCGGGTGTCCTGGCGCTCCTGGCGGCCGCCGGCACGCTGCTGGGCCTGGCGGCGTGCTCCGGGCAGGGCGGGCCGGTCGAGCCCGTCGTCAATGTCCAGCCCCGGCAGCTGGTGCGGATCCACGGCGAGGCCGATCCAGCGCTGGAGGTCGAGGTGATGGCCCGTTACTACACCGCCGGCAGCCGCTGCAGCGTCGCCCCCGGCCTGTTCCAGCGGCTCAATGGCGCTGCCGGGACGCCGCGCTCCATCTGGGTGGCGGTGCCGGTGAAGCGCGAGGGGCGGCAGTACGAGGCCCGCGTCGCGCTGGACCATTTCGAGCCCGGGGAGTGCGGCTGGCATCCGTTCACCATCGGTTTCAAGGTCACCAACGGGGAGGGGATTTCCACCGTGCAGGCCGTGCCCGGCAGCGGTGGGCAGCGGCTGGAGGCCGGGCCCGAGCCGCGCATCTGGGTGGATGCGGCCGTGCGGCGGGCAGCATCGCCGCAGGCGGCGAATGATCCGCGCGGGAGGCGGGAAGTGCGGCCGCTGGAACTGATCTGCGCGGTCAACCAGATCCGCGGCACGAAGGCGCTGAGCTGTGTGCCGGATTCGCCGCGGGAGCTGCTGCTGATCTCGGAGGATGCGGCGGAGGTGCGGGTGGATTTCAGGGATCTCACCGCGATGCCGGTGCAGTAGGCGATCTTCCGATCGCCTGGCCGGCATGCCGCTGCGAGGCTGGCCGTTTCGTTACAGCAGGGCGTCGAGCGGACTGCGCACCGCGCTGGCGCCGCGATTGAACCGTCAGTTCCTGGCGCTCCAGGTCCACGTCTTTCACGCGCAGTTGAAGCGCCTCGGTCAGCCGCAGGCCGCTGCCGTAGAGCAGGCCCACGATCAGGCGCGAGCCGCCGTGCAGGTGGCTGAAGATGCGCCGGACCTCGTCCCGCGAAAGCACCACCGGGAGGCGGTGCGGCCTGGTCGCACGGACCACCTCAGTCAGGTGCGGCAGGTCGAGCTGCAAAACGTCGCGGTACAGGAAGAGCAGCGATTGCAGCGCCTGGTTCTGCGTTGAGGACGCAACTTTCAGGTCCACTGCCAGGTGCGTGAGGAAGGTGGTGATCTCCACGGCGCCCAGCTCGCGCGGATGCCGTCCCCCGCAGAACTGGATGAAGCGGCGCATCCAGGCGATGTAGGTCCGCTCGGTTCTCAGGCTATAGTGGCGAAGGCGGATCTGCTCGCGAACCGCGGCAAAGAGCGTGCGAGGCGGGCCGGAAGGGGAGGGGTGCATGTCGCAGTTGTTCCATATCGCGACACGTCGCATATCGCGAGGTGGGGATCAGGGTAATCAAGGGGATGCCGGCTTCGGACCCGGATATCTGAGTGGAATGTCGCGATATGGAAGAGATGCGACAGATCTAATTAATAGTTAGGCGGCGCTCCCCATCGTTGGCGCTTGCCGTCCAGTCATTTCGCATTTAGGTTTGCAGACATTGTAGGAGGACGTCATGAAGTCCATACGCCTTGCGCTTGCTGGCAGTGCAATGATCGCGCT
>QGUX01000020.1 GCA_003242275.1 Pseudomonadota bacterium
GAGGCCAGCGAGCCCGGCGACCGCGCCACGCCCGCGCCGGCCGCGCCTGCGCCGGAGAAGGTGGCCGAGCGCATGGCCGGGCGTCGCGCCGAGGAGCAGGCCGGGGCCCAGGCCAAGCAGGCCGCCGAGGAGGCCGAGCCGGTGTCGGCCACCGAGGCGCGCGCCGAGGGACCTGCGCTGGCACCCGGTGCACCGGTGGCCAGCGCGGTGGAGGCCATCGACTACTCCATCGGCGAGGACGGCACCATCCGCGTGGCCGCCGAGGAGACCCTGGGCCACTTCGCCGACTGGCTGGGCGTGCCGGCCAGCCGGCTGCGCAGCCTGAACGGCCTGTCGGCGGCAGCCACGGTGGCCCAGGGCAGGAAGCTCAGGCTGGATTTCTCGAAGGTGTCGCGCGAGCAGTTCGAGCAGCGCCGCCGCGCGTACCACGAGGCTTTGCAGGCGGAGTTCTTCGCCGGCCACCGCATCGTCGGCACGCTGGAGTACGTGGTGAAGAGCGGCGATTCGCTGTGGAACATCGCCCACCGGCACGGCCCGCTGCCCACCTGGCTGGTGGCCGTCTACAACCCGGACGTGGATTTCGACACCCTGCGCCGCGGCCAGCGCATCGTGATCCCGCGGGTCGAGGCGCTGCCGCCGGCCTGATGGAGCAACGGGCTGTGAACTGGCTTGAAGGCGCGTTGCGGGAGCCGTCCATATAATGGCCTTCCAATGAGCACCCTGACCCGCCCATCCACTGCAGGAGCAGGCGCCTCCGCCCGCGTGCTCGCGCGGCTGGCCTGCCTGGGCCTCATCGCCCTGCTGGGCGTGGCCCGCGCCGAGCCCTCGCTGACCCCGGTGGTCAACAGTCCCGTGCAACCGCCGGCGGCGATGCCGCAGGCCACGCGCGTGGTGGTGTACAAGTCCGCCCGGCGCATGGACCTGATGAACGGCGAGGAGGTGCTGCGCAGCTACCGCATCTCGCTGGGCCTGCAGCCGCAGGGGCACAAGGAGCGGGAGGGCGACTTCCGCACGCCGGAGGGGCGCTACTACCTCACGCGCCGCAACCCGCGCAGCGACTTCTTCCTGTCCATCCAGGTGTCCTACCCGAACGAGCGCGACGTGAAGCGTGCGCGGGAGAACGGCTGGGAGCCGGGCGGCGCCATCATGATCCACGGCATGCCCAACCGTCCCAAGTACGATCCGGACTACTACACGCGCGACTGGACCGACGGGTGCATCGCCGTGTCGAACTCGGACATGGTCGAGATCTGGCTGCTGACCAGCCACAACACGCCCATCGACATCCTGCCCTGACTTGAACGCCCAGGTCGACATCCCCGCCGTGGTCGACGCCAGCGTCGGCCCCCGCGGCAGCCTCGAGATGCTGTCGCAGTCGGAGATCGAGGCGCTGCTGAGCTCGGACGCCGGCGGCGTCCACGAGCTGTTCAGGAAGTGCGCGCTGGCGGTGCTGAACTCCGGCACCGACAAGGACAATGCCAAGGAGCTGTTCGAGCGCTACCGCGACTTCTCCGTCGAGGTGGTGCGCCACCCCTGGGGCATCCGGCTCGACATCCGCAACGCCCCGGCCAGCGCCTTCGTCGACGGGCAGATGATCAACGGCATCAAGGAGCACCTGTTCGCGGTGCTGCGCGACGTGGTGTACATCGCCCAGGAGATCGGCCAGAAGGCCCGCTTCGACCTCACCGAAGGCGCCGGCATCACCAATGCCGTGTTCCACGTGCTGCGCAATGCGCGCATCCTGGACCGCAAGATCCGGCCCAACCTGGTGGTGTGCTGGGGCGGCCACTCCATCGGCGAGTCCGAGTACCAGTACACCAAGCGGGTGGGATACGAGATGGGCCTGCGGGGCCTCGACGTGTGCACGGGCTGCGGCCCCGGCGCGATGAAGGGGCCGATGAAGGGGGCCACCATCGGCCACGCCAAGCAGCGCATCTCCACTGGCCGCTACATCGGCATTTCCGAGCCCGGCATCATCGCCGCCGAGCCGCCCAATGCCATCGTCAACCAGCTGGTGGTGATGCCGGACATCGAGAAGCGCCTGGAGGCCTTCGTGCGCATGGCCCACGGCGTGGTGGTCTTTCCGGGCGGCGTGGGCACGCTGGAGGAGATCCTGTACCTGCTGGGCCTGCTGCTCGACCCGGACAACGCCGCGCAGCCGCTGCCGGTGATCCTCACCGGCCCGGAGTCCAGCGCCGGCTACTTCGGGCAGATCCGGAAGTTCCTGGCGGCCGCGGTGGGCCAGGCGGCGCTCGAACGGGTGCAGATCATCCACGACGACCCGGTGGCCGTGGCGCGCCGGCTGGTCAAGGACATCGCCCGCGTGCGCGCCCACCGGCGCGCCTGCAGCGATTCCTACGCCTTCAACTGGCTGCTGCGCATCCCCGAGGACTTCCAGCACCCCTTCGTGGCCACGCACGAGAACATGCGCAGGCTGGAGCTGCACCGCGACCAGCCGCCGCACCGCCTGGTGGCGAACCTGAGGCGGGCGTTTTCCGGCATCGTCGCCGGCAACGTGAAGGAGCACGGCATCGCCGCCATCGAGAAGAACGGCCCGTTCGAACTCAGCGGCGACCCGGAGCTGATGCGGTTGATGGACGAGCTGCTGGGCGCCTTCGTCGCCCAGGGCCGCATGAAGCTGCCGGGCGAGGTCTACAAGCCCTGCTACCGGATCGTGGCGTGACGCAGTTCCTGTCGATTTAACCGCGCTAATCCCTAACCTGCCCTCCAGTCAGTGCTGGAACGGCGGAAAGCGTTATGTCGAACAGTGAAGCGCAGGGCGAGGATCTGGCCTCCACGGGTGAGCGTCCGGCGCTCGGCTCCTCCGAGCTGTACGCCGAGTGGGCTGCCCGCATGCAGCGCGGCCGCGGCCGCCATGCCGCGATCAGCCGCAACCTGAACACCTGGTCGAGCTACAAGAACTGGACGGAGAAGGTCCGCCAGTCCTGGGTTTCCGACGTCAATCCCCGCCCGGGCAACGGCCACGGCAAGAAATAGGCCCTGCTTGGAACGCTTCCTCCTCCTGTGGGATGACCTCGAGGACTGGCTGGGCCTGGCGCTCCGGGTCCTGCCCGGCACCCGCCGCCTCTTGAAATAACGCCTTGCGGCCCTATGCTCGGCGGCGGTTTCACACTGCCGCGAGACGGGTCGCATGCCAGAGACTGCCGCAACCGAAACCCTGGGATTCAAGGCGGAGGTTCGTGAGCTGCTGAAGCTCATGATCCATTCGCTGTACAGCCATCGCGAGATCTTCCTCCGCGAGCTGATTTCCAACGCCTCCGACGCCAACGACAAGCTGCGTTTCCTCGCCATCGAGAACCCCTCCCTGCTGGGCGAGGAGAAGGAGCTGGCCGTCTGGGTCACCCCCGACGAGAAGGCCGGCACCCTGTCGATCCGCGACAACGGCATCGGCATGACCCGCGAGGAGGCCATCTCGCACCTGGGCACCATCGCCAAGTCGGGCACGAAGGAGTTCGTCAGCCGCCTGTCGGGCGACGCCGCGAAGGATTCGGCCCTGATCGGCCAGTTCGGGGTGGGCTTCTATTCGGCCTTCATCGTGGCCGGCAAGGTCGAGGTGCTGAGCCGCAAGGCCGGCGCCCCGGCCTCCGAGGGCGTGCGCTGGAGTTCCTCGGCCGACGGCGAGTACACGGTCGAGACCATCGAGCACGCGCCGCGCGGCACCACGGTGGTCCTGCACCTGAAGGACGACGCGAAGGAGTTCCTCGACACCTGGCGCCTGCGCTCGCTGGTGCGCCGCTACTCCGACCACCTGGCCTTCCCGGTGCACATGCCCAAGACGGGCTCGGCCAGCCTGGACTACGAGGTGGTCAACCAGGCCAAGGCCCTGTGGACCCGCCCGCGCACCGGGATCAGCGACGAGGAATACCAGGAGTTCTACCGCCACATCACCCACGACAGCGAGGCGCCGCTGGCCTGGAGCCACAACAAGGTGGAGGGCAAGCGCGAGTACACCAGCCTGCTGTACATCCCCGCGCGCGCGCCCTTCGACCTGTGGCAGCGCGACGCCGCCCGGGGCCTGAAGCTGCACGTCAAGCGCGTGTTCATCATGGACGACGCGGAGCAGTTCCTGCCGCTGTACCTGCGCTTCATCAAGGGCGTGGTCGACTCCTCCGACCTGCCGCTGAACGTGTCGCGCGAGATGCTGCAGAACGACCCCGAGGTCGAGGCCATGAAGAGCGCGCTGACCCGGCGAGCGCTCGACATGATCGCGAAGCTGGCAAAGGAGGAGCCGGAGAAGTACGCGAAGTTCTGGAAGGAGTTCGGCCAGGTGCTCAAGGAGGGCGTCGCCGAGGACTTCGCCAACCGTGACAAGTTGCTGCCGCTGCTGCGCTTCGCCAGCACCCACGAGGCCGGCGACGAGGACAAGGTGTCGCTGCCCGAATACGTGGCCCGCATGCGCCCCGGGCAGGAGAAGATCTACTACGTGGTGGCCGAGAGCCGTGCCGCCGCGCGTTCCAGCCCCTTCATCGAGAAGCTGCGCGCCCTGGGCGTGGAGGTGCTGCTGCTGGGCGACCGCATCGACCCGTGGATCATGGGCCAGCTGCGCGAGTTCGAGGGCAAGGCCTTCCAGGATGCCTCGCGCGGCGACCTCGACCTCTCGAAGATCGAGGACGGGGAGGACAAGGACAAGTCCGGCGCGAAGGACGAGGATCCCGAGGCCAGGGACCTGTTCGAGCGGGTCAGGAAGGAACTCGGCGATGCCGTGGCGGGCGTGAAGGCCAGCCGGCGCCTGGCCGAGTCGCCCTCCTGCCTGACGCGCAGCGAGGGCGAGCTGAACGAGGCCATGCGACGCGTGCTGGCGGCGGCCGGGCAGGAGGTGCCGCCCAGCAAACCCGAGCTGGAGCTGAACCTCTCGCACCCCCTGGTGCAGCGCCTGAAGGGCCTCGACGGCGAGGATTTCAGCGAACTGGCGCGGCTGCTGTACGATCAGGCGCAGCTCACCGAGCAGGGGCAGGTCGCCAATCCCGGCGAGTACCTGCGCCGGCTCAACAGCCTGCTGGTGAAACTGCTGAAATGAGCAAGCCCGATCCGGACGAATTGCGCAGGCGGCTGACGCCCATCCAGTACCACGTCACCCAGGAGAAGGGCACCGAGCGGCCCTTCTCGGGCGAGTTCGAGGCGCACTGGGAGCCGGGCACCTACTACTGCGTGGTTTGCGGCACCGACCTGTTCGAGTCGGACACGAAGTTCGATGCCGGCTGCGGCTGGCCGAGCTTCTGGCTGCCGCTGGCGGGCGAGCGCATCCGCGAGCACCTGGACACCTCGCATGGCATGGTGCGCACCGAGGTCACCTGCGCCAGTTGCGGCGCCCACCTCGGGCATGTGTTCGACGATGGCCCGCAGCCCACCGGGCTGCGCTACTGCATCAATTCGGCCTCGCTGGGCTTTCGCCCGAAGGACCAGGCGGCTTGAGCCGCGTTGCCGCCGAGCCGTTCACCCTCGATGGACCCGCCGGCCGCCTCGAGGCGGTGGCCGAGGTGCCGTCGGGTGCCGCCGACCCGGCCGCCTTCATGGTGGTCTGCCATCCGCACCCGCTGCACGGCGGCACCATGCACAACAAGGTGGTGACGACGCTGGCGCGCACCGCCCATGCACTGGGTGCGCCGTCCATCCGTTTCAACTACCGCGGCGTCGGCGCCAGTGAAGGCAGTTACGACGATGGACGTGGCGAGGTCGATGATGCGCTCGCGGCTGTCGCCGCCGGGCGACAGCGATGGCCGGATGCCGCTCTGTGGCTGGCCGGATTCTCCTTCGGTGGAATCGTCGCGCTGCGTGCCAGCGTGCGCGCGGCCGCCGGTCCGGTGAAGCGCCTGGTGACGGTGGCGCCGGCGCTCGGACGGGAGTTCTCCGATCCGGCCGACATCGCGCTGCCCGGCTGTCCCTGGCTGATCGTGCAGGGCGATGCGGACGAGGTCATCGACGGTGCGCTGGTGATCGACTGGGGGCGGCGCATCGTGCCGGCGGCCGAACTTGCGGTGCTGCCCGGCGTGGGGCATTACTTCCACGGACGGCTGGCGGAGCTGCAGCAGGTCGTGGAGCCGTTCCTCAAGGGGTCCTGACGCACGAAAAAGCCCGGAAAACAAGGGTTTCCCGGGCTTCCGATGCCGCTTTCGCGGCGATTGGGCGAGCGGTGGGCTCTCAGTTTACCATGGCCTTGAGGGCCTTCAGCGGCAGTGCGCGCACCTTCTTGCTGGCCGGCTTGGCCTTGAACACCATCTCCTCGCCGGTGAACGGGTTGATGCCCTTGCGCGCCTTCGTCGCCGGCTTCTTCACCACCTTCAGCTTCAGCAGGCCGGGAATCGTCACGACGCCGTTGCTGCGCAGGCTCTTGCGGATGATGCCGTTCAGGGATTCAAAGACGCTGCTGACCTGCTTGCGCGACAAGTCCGTGTCTTTCGAGATTGCAGCCAGGATCTCGGACTTGGTCGGTGCGCCGCCCTTCTTCGCCATGTTGGGATACTCCCACGTGTGTTGTTTCTGTGTTGACGGGAAAATCCCCGCCGATCAAGCAATCCGCGCGAAACATAGCACAGCCGCATAGTCGCGCAAGTGCTTTTTTTTAAGCGTTTTCCGTGCCGGCAGGTCAGTTCAGCAGGATCAGCAACGCCTGGATGGCGAGCAGCGCCCAGAGGGGAGAGAGGTCGATGCCGCCGATGGGTGGAACAATGCGGCGGAAGGGCCTGAGGACGGGTTCGCAGAGCGAGGAAAGCAGCGATTGCGCCGGCGAGTAATTACCCGGTGCAACAAAGGACAGTAGTGCGTTGACAAAAATGGAAAACTGGTAGGTCCTCAATACCAGTTGCGCCACGTCCAGCAGCGTCCAGCGCGCGAGCAGCGCCGCACCGGGCGTCGTCCCGAGGAACAGCAGCGAAAGTATCCACAGCTTCAGCACGGTGCAGAGCACCACCGCCACCACGCTGGCGGTATCCACCTTGCCCAGCGGGGGCAGTACCCGCCGGAGCGGCAGTACCACGGGGTTGCTGACCTGCACGATGGCCCTGGCGATGGGGTTCCGGAAGTCGGCGCGGACCAGTTGCAGCAACAGCCGCAGCAGGATCACCGCGATGTACAGCGTGGCCAGCGTGTCGAGCAGGAAATGCAGCGCGCGCATGGTCAGCGTCCACCGCCGTCGGCCAGTTCGCGGCTGCGCGCCGCCGCGGCCCGCACGGCCTCGCGCACCGTCTCGCCGAACTTCAGCTCATCGAAGCGGGCCAGCGCCGCGGCCGTGGTGCCGCCCTTCGAGGTCACCGCCGCGCGCATCGCGGCGATGTCGGGCGAGGATTCAGCGGCCACCATGCGCCCGGCGCCGGCCAGCGTCTGCGCCGCCAGGCGACGCGCGACGCCAGGGTCGAGGCCTTCGGCCGCCGCGGCCTCGGCCATCAACTCCGCCAGGCGGAAGAAGTACGCCGGGCCGCTGCCGGAGAGGGCCGTCACGAGGTCCATCTGCTCCTCGTTCTCCACCCACACGGCCAGTCCGGTGGCGGCCAGCAGCTGCTCGGCCTGCGCCCGCTCGGTATCGCCGACTTCCGGCCCGGCATACAGGCCGGTGGCGCCGGCACCGATCAGCGCGGGACGGTTGGGCATGGCGCGCACCACCGGCACGCCTTCGCCCACCCACTTCGACAGCTCCGCGATGCGGATGCCCGCGGCCACCGAGATCACCAGCGGGCGCGAGAGCTGCAGTTCCGCCGCCAGTGGCCGCACCACCTCTTCCATGATCTGCGGCTTGACCGCCAGGACCACGATGCGGGCGCCGGCGACCGCGGCCCGGTTGTCGGCACTGACATTGATCCCGTACTGCCGCGCCAGCGCAGCGCGCGTCGCGTCACTGGGCGCCGACACTGCGATGCGCTCCGGATCCGTGCCCCGGGCCAGGAGGCCCCCCAGCAGCGCGCGGGCCATGTTGCCGCCGCCAACGAATGCAATGCGCGTGGATTGAGGTGCTGTCATGCGCGCATTCTACGGGGCGCGCGGACCGAAAAGCGCCGTGCCGATGCGGACGATGGTGGCGCCCTCGGCGATGGCCGCCTCCAGGTCGGCGCTCATTCCCATGGACAATGTATCCAGCGCGAATCCGGCCTCGCGCAGCATGTCGGCGTGGCCACGCAGGCGCGCGAAGGCCGCATGCTGTTCGGCTTCTGGCGCCTCGTAGGGCAGCATGCACATCAGGCCGCGCAGCGCGAGGCGCGGCAGCGCCGCCACGGCCCTGGCCAGTGACAGGAGCTCACCGGGTTCCACGCCGGCCTTGTTCGGGTCGTCGGCCACCCGCACCTGCAGGCATACATTGAGCGGCCGCGCATGGAAGGGGCGCTGGGCCGAGAGCCGCTCGGCGATGCGCAGGCGGTCCACGCCGTGCACCCAGTCGAAGTGCTGCGCCACGGGACGGGTCTTGTTTGCCTGCAGGCGGCCGATGAAGTGCCAGGTGATGCCGTTGCCGGCCACCGCCTCGATCTTGGGAATGGCCTCGGCCACGTAATTCTCGCCGAACTGGGTCAGGCCCAGCGCCAGCGCCGCGCGCAGGCGCGCGATGTCCTGCCCTTTCGTGACGGCGAGAAGCGTGACCGAGCGCACATCACGGCCGGCCGATCCGGCGGCGCGCCGCATGCGCTGCCGCACCGCCTCCAGGCGCTCGGCGAGGCCGTCTTCCGGGTTCACAGGGGCCGAATTCTGAGGAATGCGTATCATCGGGAGGGTCGAGGCCGTGGACTATACTTCCGGAGTAACGTAATTCGGAGCTTACATGGCCCTGGATATTGCCCAGCTGCTGGCCTTTGCGGTCAAGAACAAGGCCTCCGACCTGCACCTTTCGGCCGGCGTTCCGCCGATGATCCGCGTCGACGGCGACATGAAGCGCGTCAACATGCCACCGCTCTCCCACAAGGAGGTGCACAGCATGGTGTACGACATCATGAACGACAAGCAGCGGAAGAATTACGAGGAGTTCTTCGAGACCGACTTCTCGTTCGAGATTCCCAAGCTGGCGCGATTCAGGGTCAACGCCTTCAACCAGAACCGGGGCGCGGGCGCGGTGTTCCGCATGATCCCGTCCACCATCGTCAGCCTCGACGACCTGGGCGCCCCGAAGATCTTCCGCGACCTGTGCATGCTGCCGCGTGGCATCGTGCTGGTGACCGGCCCGACGGGCTCGGGCAAGTCCACCACGCTGGCCGGCATGATCGACTACATCAACGACAACCGGCCCGACCACATCCTCACCATCGAGGATCCGATCGAGTTCGTGCACGAGTCGAAGCGTTGCCTCGTCAACCAGCGTGAGGTGCACCGCGACACCCTGGGCTTCGCCGAGGCGCTGCGCTCGGCGCTGCGCGAGGACCCGGACGTCATCCTGGTGGGCGAGATGCGCGACCTGGAGACCATCCGCCTGGCGCTGACTGCCGCCGAGACCGGCCATCTGGTCTTCGGCACCCTGCACACCAGCTCGGCTGCCAAGACCATCGACCGCGTGGTCGACGTGTTCCCGGCGGCGGAGAAGGAAATGGTACGCTCGATGCTGTCGGAGTCGCTGCGCGCGGTGATCTCGCAGACGCTGCTGAAGAAGATCGGCGGCGGCCGCGTGGCGGCGCACGAGATCATGATCGGCACGCCGGCCATCAGGAACCTGATCCGCGAGGGCAAGATCGCCCAGATGTATTCCGCCATCCAGACCGGGCAGGCGCAGGGCATTCGACCCTCGACCAGTGCCTGGCGGATATGGTGGCCAAGGGCATCGTCAGCAAGGAAGAGGCGCGCTACAAGGCGCAGAACAAGGACGCGCTGTAGCCCGCGGCGCATGGCCGCGGAGCTCCTTCGCAAACGGTAGGCGACCATGGAACGCGAACAAGCCATCAAGCTGATCCAGGACCTGCTGCGCAGGCTGGTCGAGCGCAAGGGTTCGGACCTCTTCATCACCGCGGGGTTCCCGCCCGCGGTGAAGATCGACGGCGAGATCCGGCCGCAGACCGAGCGCGCGCTGACCGCCGAGCAGGCGGCCACGCTGGTGCGGGCCATCATGAACGACCGCCAGACGCGCGAGTTCGACGCCACGCGCGAGTGCAACTTCGCCATCGCGCCGCCGGGCATCGGCCGCTTCCGCGTCAGCGCCTTCATGCAGCAGGGGCAGGTGGGCTGCGTGATCCGCACCATCAACGCCACCATCCCCACCTTCGAGGAGCTGGACCTGCCGCCCATCCTCAAGGACGTGGTGATGTCCAAGCGCGGCCTGGTGCTGCTGGTCGGCGGCACCGGCTCGGGCAAGTCCACCACGCTGGCGGCGATGGTGGGCTACCGCAATGCCAACAGCCGGGGCCACATCATCACCATCGAGGACCCGGTCGAGTACATCCACCCGCACAAGGGCTGCGTGATCACGCACCGCGAGGTGGGCGTCGACACGGAGAGCTGGCACACGGCGCTGAAGAACACGCTGCGCCAGGCGCCGGATGTGATCCTGATCGGCGAGATCCGCGACCGCGAGACCATGGAGTACGGCATCCAGTTCGCCGAGACCGGCCACCTGGTGTTGGCCACGCTGCACGCCAACAGCGCCAACCAGGCGCTGGACCGCATCATCAACTTCTTCCCCGAGGAGAAGCGCGAACAGCTCCTGATGGACCTGTCGCTGAACATCCGCGCGATGATCTCGCAGCGCCTGATCCCGCGCGAGGGTGGCGGCCGCATCGCCGCCACCGAGATCCTGCTGCACTCGCCGCTGATCCAGGACCTGATCTTCAAGGGCGAAGTGCACAAGATCAAGGAAGTGATGGCGCGCTCGAACCGCATCGGCATGAAGACCTTCGACCAGTGCCTGTTCGAGCTGTACGAGGCGGGCTACATCTCGTACGACGAGGCCATCCGCAACGCCGACTCCAAGAACGAACTACGCCTGCGCGTGAAGCTGGAGAGCAAGCGCGAGCTCAGGCAGACGGATGACGGCGGCCTGTCGCTGATGGAGGACGAGAACGAGGGGCACTCGCTGTGAGTGAAGCGGGCAAGCTGAACGACACCGGCCGCGCGGCCGAGATCGAGGAATACCGCGTCGGCGCGACCTCCAGCGGCGGCGGTTTCAAGACCAAGCCGCTGTTCAAGCTGATGGTCGAGAAGCGCGCCTCGGACCTGTTCTTCACCTCGAACGCGCCCATCAAGATCAAGATCGAGGGCCAGATCCACGCCATCAACAAGCAGGTCCTGACGCCCGAGGCGGTGCGCGCGGCGGCGTTCAGCCTGATGACGCCCGAGCAGATCGAGTATTTCAAGCGCGAGCTGGAGATCGACTTCGCCATCTCCGAGCCCGGCCTGGGCCGCTTCCGCTGCGCGGTGTTCTACCAGCGCGGCTACCCGGCCATGGTGATGCGCTACATCACCGCCGACATGCCGCGCATCGAGCAGCTCGGCCTGCCCGACACGCTGATCGACCTGGCCAAGTTGAAGCGCGGCCTGATCCTGATGGTGGGCGCCACCGGTTCGGGCAAGTCCACCACGCTCGCGGCGATGATCAACTACCGCAACGAGCACTTCTCGGACCACATCATCACGATCGAGGATCCGATCGAGTTCCTGCACACCAACAAGCGCTCCATCATCAACCAGCGCGAGGTGGGGCTCGACACCAAGACCTACCTCCGGGCGCTCAAGAGCGCGATGCGCGCCGCGCCGGACGTGATCCTGATCGGCGAGATCCGCGACCGCGAGACCATGGAGGCGGCCATCAGCCTCGCCGGCACCGGCCACCTCGTGCTGGCCACCCTGCACGCCAACAACTGCGCCGAGACGCTGGACCGCATCATCAACATGTTCCCGCACGAGCAGCATGCGCAGATCCTGCTCGACCTGTCGCAGTACCTGCGCGCCATCATCGCGCAGCGGCTCGTGCCGGGTGCCGACGGCCGCCGCGCCGCGGCGGTGGAGATCATGCTGAACACCCCGCACATCAGCGACCTGATCAGGAAGGGCGACGTCAGCACGATCAAGGAGGCCATCCAGGCCAGTGGCGAGAAGGGCATCCAGAGCTTCGACCAGTCGCTGCTGGATCTGTTCAAGGCCGGGCGCATCACGCTGGACGACGCGCTGGCGAACGCGGATTCGCGCACCAACCTCGAGGCCAGGATCAACTTCGGCTGAGGGCGGATGCGACCGGCTCGTCCGGTTGAGGGGCGCCGCGATGCGAACCACCGGCGCCGGTCTCCAATTCAGGGGTCCGCTGCGGATGTCCGGCGGCGCCGTCCGGGCCAGCCGTGAGCTTTCTTCCCCGCCTTCCGGGACCCGGTGACGCCATGGCCATGGGGTCTCCGCTGCGCAGGATCGGCGACACGGTGATCCAGCCGAGTCATCTCCCCGTGAGGTCCCTGCGCACGCGCTGGATGGCCATCCAGCTGCCGGTGATGCAGACGAGGGTGACGCCCGAGAGCAGCAGCAGCGTCACGATGTCCCAGGCGGGACGGCGGCCGAGGCCGGGCAGGTCGAGGCTGTGCAATCCGTCCACCAGCCAGCGGGACCGGCGGCGGGCGGTGTCCACCACGCGCACCGAGGCATCCTGCGGGTCGATGTAGAGGCGCGCATGTTCCGCGTCGTCCAGCACGGCGCGCCAGACCGGCACGGCCTGCTGTCCGGAGCCGCGGTGGTAGGCGTCCCCGGCCTCGAGCAGCTCCAGTGAATTGAGCGGCACGTCCAGCCTGGCGAGCGCGGTGCGCACCTCGGAGTCATCCAGCGGCCCGGGATGGCCATTGGCGTCGAGCAGCACATGCGAGCCATCGGCGCGCGCGGCGACGACATGCAGCCTGCCGCCGAAAGGCACGCCGCGCAGCTGCCGGTAGTCCCCGCCGTCGAGCACAGACGGCGCGATCTGCAGGAAGGCGCGCAGCTCCGCGGCGTCGGGCACACCGGCCAGCTGCGGCAGCACGCGGGCGGCGACCCGCCCACCTTCCAGCCATCCCCAGGGATTCATGGTCAGCAGGCCGCTGAACACCCAGGTCAGCGCCAGCACGCCAAAGGCGAGGCCCGCGACGTGGTGCCAGTACCACCAGCCGCGGAAGGGCGAGCCCGGGCGACCGTCGCGGCCACGGCGCAGGCGGGCGATGCCCACGTACAGGCCGGTGGCGGCGAGGAAGGTGCCGGCGACCGAGGTCCAGATCACCACCTGCGTCCAGGCAGCGCCATGCCGGCGCAGCACCGTGGGATACAGCCAGTGGGGGATGGCGCCGAGCCACGACAGCACACGCTCGCGGCGGCGGGTTTCCTGGAACACCTCGCCGGTGCGGCCATTGATGTAAAGCTCGGTGCCGGCCGCGTCGTCCAGCGCGAAGTGATGGACGGGCGCGTTGGCGCGCGCGCTCTGGAGCGTCCACTGGTCGAGTTCGATCCGGCCCAGCCAGCGTGGGGTGCCCGACAGGCCGCGCCGGGCGGCGTGGCCCGCGGCGATGCGCGCCAGGTCTTCCTCCTGCAGGTCCCCGACCGGCAGGCCCGTGGCGAGGTCGATGGGTGCCGCGCCCGGCCGGCGCAGCACCAGCCGGTCCTCGCCCAGCATCTCGATGCGGAAGCTCCCGGACGGCGCGCCGTCGCCGAGGAAATCCGTCCGGCAACATTCCGCGAAACGCAGCGGCGCCAGCCCCGCCAGCCTTTCCGCCGGCGTCAGCTCCGGGTAGGGCTGGTACATCATCACGAAGCCCGACAGGCACCACAGTGCCATCAGCACGCCCACCGCCACGGCCAGGTAGCGGTGGAGGAAGAGGATGATGCGCAGCGCCATGTGGCCGGGCGTATCCAGCCGGGATCAGAACGAGTACGTGTAGCTGGCGTGCAGCGTGCGCGGCGTGCCGCGGTAGCCGTACACCAGCAACTCGCCGGGTTCGCCGCCGGCCAGCGCCGTCGAGCGATACCGCGTGGCGTACTCCCTGTCGAACAGGTTCTCGATGCGCAGGCCCAGGCGGTGGCGCCGGGTGGCGTCGGCGAACCAGTGCGCGCCCAGGTTGGCGACCACGTCATCGCCCCAGGCGACATCCCCCGCGCCGGTGGCCGAGTACGTGGAGCCCACGTACTTCAGCGCGAGGGTGGCGCCCCAGGGACTGGCATCGGAACCCAGCCGCAGGGCCAGCTTGCCGCTGTGCCGCGGGCGGTTGGGCAGCTGCCGGCCGGTGGCCGGGTCGCGTTCGCGGCTGAACATGTAGCTCGCCTCGAATTCCAGCAGGCCGCCCAGCTGGCCGCGCAGCAGCGCCTCGACGCCCGAGGCCTTCACCTTGCCGTCGGTGTTGACCCAGATGCCGGTGAAGCCCGGGGGCGGATCCGTTTCGTCGGCCTGGATCAGGTTGTCGATGCTGCGGCGCCAGCCGGTGAGCTGCCAGGCCAGTGGCCGCGCGGTGGCCAGCCGGCCGCCGAGGGCCACGTTGATGTTGAAGCTTTCCTCGGGCTCGAGCGCCTGGTTGCCGAGGATGTAGTCGGGTTCCACCGCCAGCATCTGCTCGGCGTCGGGCAGGCGGAACGAGGTGCCCAGCGAGCCCTCGAGGTACACCAGGCCGGTGAGGTCGAAGCGGCCGGACAGCGTCCAGATGGTGGCTTTGCTGTCGCCGGTGTCGTTGTACCTCAAGCCGGCCGCGAGACCGGCCCGCGTGGAGAGATCCTCCGTGGTCCGGACCTGCCCGAAGACCGCATGCACCTTCTCGCCGCCCGGCGCGATCTGCAGGTAGTCGTCGCGGCCGGTGTACTTCTGGTACTCGTAGCCCACGTGGTACTCGAGTCCGCGGGTCAGGTTCAACCGCGCCGCGGCGCTCACGCCCTGGTCCCGGAAGCCCCAGAAGTCCGGCGCGGAAGCATCGCCCACGGGGTAGTAGTCGGTGTCCCAGTCGTGCAGGTAGCCCTTGAAGTACAGCTGCACCGGGCCGTCCGGCGAGTAGTCGAGGCGGGCGCTGAGGATGTCCTCGTCGCGTTCGTTGACGTCGGTGCTCGCCGGGGTCGCGAAATCCACCTTGCCCCCGGTGTGCACGCCGTGCAGCGAGAGCCGCAGGTCAGTGGTGAAATCGATGCCGTACTTGAGCCCCACGCTGGTGATGTCGTAGCGCCGGTCACGGGTGGTGGCGCCGGGCTGGAAGGCGGTGTAGGGGACGAAGCCGTCGGACTCGTCCTTCGACACCCAGCCCACGAGGCGGTGCCGGCCCAGCGCGCCGCGTCCCCAGGCATCGGCGTGCAGGCCGTCCCGGGAGTTTCCGCCCAGGGTGACCGCCCCGCCCGGCTGGTCCGAGAACGCGCGCGTCACGACGTTGACCACGCCGGCCACCGCCGCGGTGCCGTACATCAGGCCGTGGCCGCCCTTCAGCACCTCCAGCCGCTCCACCATGCTGGCCGGCAGCGTGTCGGTGGGTGCGGTGGTGTGGTAGAGGCGGTTGTTCAAACGCACGCCGTCCATGGTCCACAGCACGTCGCCGCCGCGGGATCCCTGCAGCGACAGGTCGATGTAGCTGAAGGCGCCGGCCTGCGGTGCGACGAAGGCGCCGGGCACCAGCATCTCCAGCGCCTGCGGCAGGTCGACGTAGCCGCCGTCGCGGATCTGCTGACTGGTGACGAACTCCACGTCGTAGCCGTACTTCGACAGCTCCAGCGGCGTGGTCACCTCGAGGCTGCGTGCCGAGACGATGACCTCGCGCAGTTCCTCCTCGCCGGATGCCGAGGCTGCCAGGGCAGCGGCCGGCGGAACCGACAGCGAAAGCACGACGATGCCCGCGAGGCGGGAAGGCTGGAGCATGGAATCCCCCGATCGAGTTCTCGTGAAGGCGGGGGATGTTGGGGCGCCGGGCGCGTGCGGCCAAGCAGGGAACGGTTGCCGGAACCGTTACCGCGGAGAAACACCGCGGAAATCCGCGCATCGCGGCGGCCGCGCCGGTGGGTGCGACCGCCGCGACGAGGACTTCAGGGCTTCAGGCTATCCGGCGCGACCCAGCCGCCGCCGAGGGCGACGTACAGGTTCACGGCCGTGTTCAGCCGCTGCAGGCGCGTCTGGGCCAGCGAGTCCTGCGCCTGGAACAGCGAGCGCTGCGCCTCCAGCAGGTCCTGCAGGCTGGCCGAGCCCTCGCGCTGCTGGATGCGCACCAGTTCCATGGCGCGCTCGGCCTGGGCCAGGGTCTGCCGCTGGCTGACCTCGGTCTCGAGGTTGGCGTAGGCCGTGGCCAGGGTGTCGTCGATTTCCTTGAGCGCCTGGCGGATGGTCTGGGCGTAGTTGAGCAGGGCGATGTACTCGTTCGACTCCGCCGTCAGCACGTTGTTGCGGCGCGTGCGGAAGTTGAAGATGCTCTCGGCGATGCGCAGTGCGCCCGAGATCGAGTAGGTGCGCGCGTCGGTCAGGGTGAACAGTTCCTGCGATACCGTGTTGCCGCTGGCGTCCAGCGACAGCGTCACCGGGATCAGGCTGCCGCGCGCCGCGGCGAGGTTGGCCCGGGCCGAGATCAGGTCCAGTTCGGCGCCGGCGATGTCCGGCCGGCGCAGCAGCAGCTCCGAGGGCGCCCAGGGGGCGATCTCGGGCACCGTGATCGCATCGATGGGCTCGCCGGCGATGCGGAAGTCCTGCGGCGTGACGCCGAGCAGGATGGCCAGCGCGGTCTCCGCCTGGCGGAGCTGGTTCTCCAGCGGGATCAGGTTGGTACGCTGCTGCAGCACGGTGGTGGACTGCTGCGCCAGGTCGTACTCGCGCAGCACGCCGTTGTCGTAGCGCACCTGCGCGATGCGCAGGATGTCCTCGGCGATCGCCAGGTTGCGCCGCGCCACGTCCACGCGCGAGCGCACCGACAGCAGGTTGAAGTACGCGCGGGCGACGTTCGCCACCAGCTGGGTGCGGGCGAGGTCGGTGTCGTACTTGGTGCCGATGAAATTGGCGATCTGCGCACGGTAGCGCGCGGACTGCGTGCCGAACAGGTCGAAGGTGTAGCTGGTGGACAGCGACACCGAGGTGGACTCCGAGGAGGTCTCCGCGATCTGGTTGCCGCCGCGCTCGGTGCGGCTGGTGCTGGCGCTCAGCGACAGGTCCGGGAACAGGTCGTCGCGGGCGTTGCTGAACGTGCGCTCGGCGTTGCGCAGCCGCTCCTCGGCGATCAGCAGCGTGGGGCTGTCCTTCAGCGCCTGCTCGACCAGCTCGTTGAGCACCGGCGAATTGAACGCCTTCCACCACTCCGTCTGGATGCCCGGCACGGCGGCCGGGGTCAGGGCCGCATCCCAGGTGGCCGGCATGGCCACCGGGTTGTCGGTGTGGCGGATGTTGTAGGAGCAGCCCGCCAGCAGCGCCACCGCGGCACCCACGGTCAGCAGTCCGGGTACGGCCCGCTTGCGGGCGATGAGGTTGGAGGCAGTCAAGGCGATCACTCCGATTGCAGTGCGACCACCGGATCGAGCAGGGCGGCCTTGCGCGCGGGCAGCCAGCCGAAGATCAGTCCGATGGCAAAGGCGGATCCGAAAGCGAGGAGCACGGGGAAGATCGAGTAGGCGATGGGCATGCCGGCGAACACCTTCACCAGTGCCGCCGCACCGATGCCGAGCAGCACGCCCAGCACGCCGCCGATCAGCGACACCACCAGCGCCTCGATCAGGAACTGCTGCATGATGTTGCGCGTGCGCGCGCCGGTGGCCATGCGGATGCCGATCTCGCGCGTGCGCTCGGTGACGTTCACCAGCATGATGTTCATCACGCCGATGCCACCCACCAGCAGCGAGATCGCCGCGATCGAGCCGAGCAGGATGGTCATGGTCTGCTCCTGCTCCACGCGGCTGTCGAGCATGGCGCCCATGTTGAAGATGCGGAAGTCGACCTGCCCGTGCCGCTCGGTCAGCAGGGCCTCGATGTCCGCCTGCGTCTGGTTGATCTTCTTGATGTCCTCGACGGCGACCTGGGCGCGGCTGACGAAGCGCTGGCCCGTGACGCGCAGCTGGTTGGTCAGGTAGGGGATGACCACCACCTCGTCCTGGTCCTGGCCATTGGGCGAGGCACCCTTGCGCTCCAGCACCCCGATGACCTTGAAGTTGAGGTTGTCCATCAGGATGTAGGCGCCCAGCGGATCCTCGCCGTCCGGGAACAGCGTGTCTGCCACCGTGCGCCCGAGCACGGCCACGGGCGCGTAGTCGCGCTCGTCCTGCTCGTCGAAGAACGTGCCCTGGGCCACGTTCCAGTTGCGCACCTGCAGGAAGGCCGGAGCGGTGCCGATCACCTGGGCGCGGATGTCGCGGTCCTGGTAGCGGAAGGTGCGCGTGCTCTCCTGGTTGGGAATGGCCGCGATCACGTTCGGGACCTCGGCGTTGATCGCGGCGATGTCGTCGAGCGTGAGGCTGCCGGAGCCCCGGTCGCCGCCGCGCTGGTTGCCCTGTGCGCCGGGATTGATGTTCAGCAGGTTGGCGCCGAAGGAACTGATGGCGTCGATGACCTGCTTCTTGGCGCCGTCGCCGATGGCCAGCATGGTGATCACCGAGCCCACGCCGATCACGATGCCCAGCAGCGTGAGGAAGGAGCGCAGCATGTTCGAGCGCAGCGCCAGCAGCGCGCTCTTGGCCGCCTCGTAGGCCTCGGCCAGCGCGCTCATGCCGCCGCCGCGGCGCGCGGTCCAGCTCGCCACGTGCGGCGGGTTCTCCGGCGGACGCGGACCCGGGTCGGCGACGATGCGGCCGTCGCGGATCTCGATCACGCGGCGGGCATGGTCGGCCACTTCCTTGGCGTGGGTGATCAGGATCACCGTGTGGCCCTGCTCGGACAGCTCGTCGAGCAGCTTCATCACCTCGACGCCGCTCCTGCTGTCGAGTGCGCCGGTGGGCTCGTCGGCCAGGATGATCTCGCCGCCGTTCATCAGCGCGCGCGCGATGGACACGCGCTGCTGCTGGCCGCCGGAGAGCTGCTTGGGCCGGAAATTGACGCGCTCCTGGAGCCCCAGGCGCGTGAGCAGCTCGCGCGAGCGCTCGTGCCGGTCCTGCAGCTGCACGCCCGCGTACATGGCGGGCACCTCGACGTTCTCGGCGGCCGTGTTCTGCGAGATGAGGTTGTAGCTCTGGAACACGAAGCCGAAGGACTCGCGCCGGAGGTCCGACAGCTCGTCGCGGTCGAAGTCCGAGACGTCGCGTCCCTTGAACAGGTACTTGCCGGTGGTGGGCCGGTCGAGGCAGCCGAGGATGTTCATCAGCGTCGACTTGCCCGAGCCCGAGGCGCCCATGATGGCCACGAACTCGCCCGGGTAGATCTTCAGGTCGATGCCGTGCAGCACCTGCGTGGCAAGGTCGCCATTGAAGTACGTCTTGGTGACGCCCTGCAGTTCAATGACGGGAACTGCAGGGTCGTGCTTGTCACTGAGGCTCATCAGAAGGGTCGGAATCCGCCGGGGCCACCGGGGCCGCGGAAGTTGAAGTTCTGGTTCTGCTGGGTCGCGGCCGGGGCGGCGGCAGCCTTGGTGTCCTTGCGGCCGACCACCACTTCCTCACCTTCGGAAAGACCCTCGATCACCTCTCCGTGCACGCGGTCGTTGACCCCGACCACGACCTGGCGCTCCTCGAGCGAGCCGTCGGGCTTGACCACCATCACGATGCCGCGGCGCTGGGTCTGGCGGCCGCCCTGGGCGGCCATGCCAAAACCACCGCCGAACCCGCCATTGCCGCCGAAGCCGCCGGGGAAACCACCGCCCTGCGCCCTGCGCTGGCGGATCTGCTCGCGCATTTCCGGCGTGAGTTCGCCGCCGGGGAAGCCGCCCGGGAATCCACCGCCCATGCGTGGGCCGCGGCCCTCGCCGCCCGGCGGACCGCCGGCCGGCGGCGCACCCGCGCCAGGAGCCCCGGCGGGCGCACCTTCGCCCCCCGGAGCGGGCGCGCCATCCGCCTGTGCAGTGGCCGGGGGCGCGCTGCCGGCGGTGGCGCCGCCGGGTGCCGCACCCTGCGGACGCGGCGCATTCCGCTGCTGTCCGCCTTCGCGCTGCGCGCGCTCGCGGGCGATCTGCTGGCCCTGCTGCAGCGCCGCCATCGGCACCTTCAGCACATTGCGCGCCTCGGCGGCGACGAAGAACACCTGCGCTGTCATCGACGGCATCAGCAGCATGGTGTCGTTGACCTTCTCGTTGTCCACGTCGAACAGCGCGTAGTAGAGCACCACCGAGTTCTGCACCTTCGGCGTGGGCTCGATGCGCTTGAGCGTGCCGTAGAAACGGCGGTTCGTGGCCGATGTGCCCAGCGTGGTGAAGTAGGCCGGCATGCCGGTGCGCAGCTTGGCGTAGTCGGCCTCGGACACCTCGGCGCGCACGGTCATGGTGTCGAGGTTGGCGATGGTCAGGATGGTGGGCGCCGACTGCGTGGCGTTGATGGTCTGGCCCTGCTTGGCCGCGATCGACACCACGGCCGTCTCTTATAAACATATCCGAGCCCCCGAGACTAAGGG